>JACRCS010000961.1 GCA_016218905.1 Deltaproteobacteria bacterium | reverse complement strand
GTCGACGCGGCCGAAGCGGTCGACGCCCACGAGCGTCACCTCGGCCCCCTGGGAGCGGAGCCAGCGGCACGGTTCGAGGATCGCCGGGTGCTCGACGGCGGTCGTGACGATGTGGTTGCCGCGCTCCCGCAACGCGAACCAGACGCCCTTCAGCGCAGTGTTGTTCGACTCGCTGCCGCCGCTGGTGAAGACGACCTCCGAGGGGTCGCAGCCGAGCAGGTTCGAGACCTGGGCCCGGGCCCGCTCCACGGCGGACTTCGCAGGCGCGCCGGCCCAGTGGAGGCTCGAGGGGTTGCCGAACGCCTCGGAGAGGAGCGGTCGCATGGCGTCCGCCACCTCCGGCGCGATGGGCGTGGAGGCGTTGTAGTCGAGATAGATCTGCCGGCTGGTCAAAGTGGCTCCTGTCGGTCGCGGTGAGGGCTCGAGCCGGGATCGTACGCCCATTGGGGCCCGCGAGCCAGGGGGGCGCCGGACGCGATCCGACGGACGCGGCCCATCCCAGGTCCGATCCGCCCCGGCGCCCCCCCGGGGCCCGGTTGGGAGGTCCCCGCGTCCCCCCGGGGGGAGACGCTGGGACCCGCCCGCCCGCCGGCGCCGCACGGCGAACGCGGTCGTTTTCCGCGCGCAGAGCGGGTTTCGAGGATCTTAGCGCCGGTGGCACGACAGTTGCTTTGCGGGAGGCAGCCACGAGATCGCACGCCTCGCGGCCCAGCGAAGTCAGAGGAGGCAACGACCGCCCCAGGCACGAAGAGCCTCGGGCCCAAGCAGCGGACCGAGAGCTTCCAAGGAGGAGAATCGATGAGCCTGAGCATCAACAACAACATCACCGCTCTGAATGCCTGGCGAAACCTCAAGGGGACGGACGGCCACCTCTCCAAGTCCATGGAGAAGCTCTCCAGCGGGCTGCGCATCAATCGCGCGGCCGACGACCCTGCGAGCCTGGTCATCTCCGAGAAGATGCGGGCGCAGCTGGCGGGCATCGACACGGCGGTGAAGAACTCGGAGAAGGCCGTCAACATGATCCAGACGGCGGAGGCCGCGTTGGACAACGTGGGCAAGCTCCTGGTAAAGGTCCGTCAGCTGGCGCTCGACTCCGCGAACTCGGGTATCAACGACAGCTCCATGCTCTCCGCGAACCAGGCGGAGCTCGACGAGGCGATCGCGTCCATCACGCGCATCGCGAGCTACACCCAGTTCGGAACGAAGAAACTGCTCGACGGCACCCTCGGCGGCACGGTCGAGAAGGCAGTCAACACGCTCGCCAACGAGTCGACCTTCGACCTGGCGAGCTCGACGACTTCCGGAAACGACGGCGAAGAGCTCCACGTCGAGGTGACCACCTCGGCCACCCGGGGCTCGAGCGACATCAGGATTCAGGGTATGAGCGCCGGCGCCGGCTCGGTCATCTCGGACGCCAGCGAGATCGGCGGGAACTCGACCGTCACGCTCACCATCGACGGCCAGGCCGTGACGATCTCCGTGGGCTCCGGCGCGACAGAGATCGCGGCCAGGATCTCGGCCAACACCACCCTGGCAGGCCGGTACGCCGTCTCCGAGATGTCGGAGGGCGGGGGCGTCGTGCTCACGAATCTTCGGTATGGCACGGTCCAGGGGGACGCGAGCGTGACCGGGACGGCGATCTCCGACTCCTCCTCCGTCAGCGCCATGGCGTCGGTCGACATCTCCGGGGTGATGTGGGTCGGGGACGGGAACTCGGCCTCGGCGGTGACGATGGACCGTGGAGCGGGCCTCACCCTGGCCGACGCGGCCGGGAACCGGATCGACGTCACGAGCACAGGCAACGCGGCGGCCACCGCCCTGGGCGACGTCACCGTCGGCACGATCCGCGACAACTCCGCGGTCTTCCAGGTGGGCGCCAACGAGGCCCAGACGGTCACGGTCTCCATCCAGAGCGCCAACGCCTCCTCCCTCGGCAAGGTGGCCGTCTACGGGGAAGAGGACGCGAGCGTTACCGTCTTCATGAGCCTCTCGGACCTCACCACGGAGGGGTCGAGGGTCCTGGCGGGCGGCGGCGTGCTGGAGTACGGAACGGCCGACGAGATCGCCCAGGCCATCGGCGTGATCGACAAGGCCATCGACGACATCTCGACGCTGCGCGGCGAGCTCGGCGCGGTTCAGTCCGACAACCTCCAAGTGCAGCTCGACAGCCTCCGGGTAGCCTACGAGAACCTCCAGGCGTCGGAGTCCACGATCCGCGACACGGACATGACCGCCGAGATGGCCACCTTCACGAAGTACCAGATCATGATGCAGGCGGGCACGGCGATGCTAGCCCAGGCGAACCAGATACCGAACAACATCCTCCAGCTCCTGCAGTAGTCTCTCGCCGCCCGGGGGCTCCGCCCGGAGCCCCCCGCCTCCGAGGCGCCGAGGTCGGCTCAAGCTCTGCCGGCGGTCTTCCGAACCAGTAGAGGGAAGACGCTCAGGAGGGAACATCCATGATCGACTTTACGGGAAAGACGGTCCTCGTGACCGGCGGGACCGGCTCCTTCGGAAAGGCTTTTGCGCGCTACGTCCTGGCCAACTCCAGGCCCAAGCGCCTGATCATCTTCAGCCGCGACGAGCTAAGGCAGTACCAGATGCAGCAGGAGCTCGACGCCCCCTGCCTGCGCTTCTTCATCGGCGACGTGCGGGACCGGGAGCGGCTCGACCGGGCCTTCGCCGGGGTCGAGTACGTGGTCCACGCGGCGGCCCTGAAGCAGGTCCCCGCCTGCGAGTACAACCCCTTCGAGGCAATCCGCACCAACGTGCTCGGGGCCGAGAACATCATCAACGCGGCGATCGACAACGGGGTGCGCAAGGTCGTGGCGCTCTCGACGGACAAGGCGGCCAACCCCATCAACCTCTACGGCGCGACGAAGCTCTGCTCGGACAAGCTCTTCATTGCCGGAAACGCCTACGTGGGCAGCCGCGATTCTCGCTTCTCCGTGGTCCGATACGGAAACGTCATGGGGAGCCGGGGAAGCGTGATCCCGTTCTTCCGCTCCTGCCGGCAGAGCGGGGCCGTCCCCATCACCGATCTCCGAATGACCCGCTTCTGGATCACCCTCGAGCAGGCCGTGGAGTTCGTCCTCGAGTCCTTCGAACGGATGCTCGGGGGGGAAATCTTCGTGCCGAAGATCCCGAGCATGAAGATCGTCGACCTGGCGGAGGCGATCGCGCCCGGGTGCCGACATGAGATCGTGGGGATCCGACCGGGAGAGAAGCTCCACGAGATCATGATCCCCTATGACGAGGCGAGGAACTCCCTGGAGTACGAGCGGCACTACGTCATCCAGCCGCAGTTCGACTGGTGGGCGAGCGTGCGGAAGCGTCTGAACGGCGGCAGCCCCCTGCCGGAGAACTTCTCGTACCGGAGCGACAACAACACCCAGTGGCTCTCAGTGGAGGAGCTGAGGGGTCTCGCCGAGCCCCTGGCATGAAGGGGCTCCCCTACGGCCGGCAGTGGATCAGCGAGGAGGACGAGGAGGCGGTTGCGCGGGCGCTGCGTTCGGAGTGGCTGACCCAGGGGCCGGAGATCGAGGAGTTCGAGGCGGCCCTCGCGGACTTCGTGGGCGCCCGCTACGCCGTGGCCGTCTCCAGCGGGACGGCCGCCCTGCACCTGGCCTGCCTTGCCCTGGGGCTCGGACCCGGCGACACTGCCGTCACCTCTCCGATCACGTTCGTCGCGAGCGCCAACGCGGCCGTCTACTGCGGCGCACGTCCCGTCTTCTCCGACATCGACCCGAACACGGCGTGCCTCGATCCGGCGGTCCTGGAACGCCAGCTCCTTGCGGGGCTTCGGCCGAAGGTCGTCCTCCCCGTGCACTACGCGGGGCTCCCGTGCGACATGGAGGGCCTCTCTCTCCTCGCCGGGCGCTACGGCTTCGCCTTGCTCGAGGACGCCTGCCACGCCCTCGGCGCAACCCAGAGGGTCCAGGGACGCCGGGAGAAGGTGGGCGCCTGCGGGCGGTCGGCTGCGGCGGTCCTGAGCTTCCACCCCGTCAAGCACATCACCACGGGCGAGGGCGGGGCCGTGGTGACGAACGACCGCCACCTCGCGGACGCCGTCCGCCGGC
>JACRCS010000953.1 GCA_016218905.1 Deltaproteobacteria bacterium | reverse complement strand
CCGAACCTGAAGGAGCTCGACGCCTGGCTCTGGCAGGTGGGCCGCCCGAGCGCGTCAGCCCGGACTCAGCAGCGGGTCGTCACCGTGCTGGGGTCGCAATTCGGCTAACTACGTACCGGGCACCCATCGTCATCGAGAAGACGGTGCCGAGGTCCGATGATCCGCCGTATTCCGTCGCGCCGTAGAGGTTGACGCCGTCGGAGACGAGGACGGCAGCCCTGGGGTTCTTGCCATCGGCGGGGCCGCCGGCGAAGGAGTGAAGAAGCGTGATGCCGCCGCCGCTGGTCGAGATGCTGAAGACCGATCCCTGGCCCGTGGCGCCGCCCAGGAGCGTCGTCCCGTAGAGGGTGCCGCCGAGAAGGAGCAGCCCGCCCTCGGCGTCCCGGCCGTCCGCCGGGGCGCCGGCGAAGGCGTGGAGGACGCTGAACGTGAGGCCGTCGGTCGAGACCTTGAAGATGGTCCCACTGCCCGAGGCGCCGCTCTGACTCGTCGTTCCGTAGAGGTTGCCGGCGCCATCCAGGGCCAGCTCGCCGAGGGGAAACGCACCCTCCGTCCCGCCGCCCAGGGAATACACGACGCCGCAGCCCGCGCCGCCGGTCTGGATGCTGAAGACGGCCCCGTTGCCCGAGGCGCCGCCGTATTGCGTTGTCCCGTAGAGGTTCCCGGCTCCGTCCGAGGTCAGGCCGGCAGGGCTTTCGCCGTCCGCCGGGCCGCCGGCGAAGGAGTGGAGCGTGGCGAAGAGCGTGCCGTCGGTCTGCACCTTGAAGATGGTTCCGTTGCCCGAGGCGCCACCGCCTTGCGTGGTCCCGTAGAGGAAGCCCCCTTCGAGGACGAGGCGGCCGAGAGGGCCCCAGCCCTCCGCCACGCCCCCGGCGAACTCGTGCAGGACGGCGAAGCCGGTGCTGTCGGTCTTGATGGTGAAGACGATCCCTCTGTCGGAGGCGCCGCCTCCGATCGTGGTGCCGTAGAGATTCCCCGCCCCGTCGGAGACCAGCGGTGCCCAGGGACTGCGGGGATCCGGCGGGAACTGGTGGATGTACGTGATCGCGGTCGCGGGCAGGGCGGCCAGGAGCGCCGCCGCCACGAGGGCGAACACGGCCCATGCGGCCGCTCGCCGCGGGCGGGAGCCCATCCGGAGCGCCGGGGTGACCATCTACTCCACCGTGAACGACATCAGCTCGACCGGGACCGGGTTGCTTACGGAGAAGACTGTCCCGCGAGCCGGCGCGCCGCCCTGCGAGGTCGTGCCGTACAAAGTGCTGCCGTCGAGGATCAGGCCGCCTTCCGGGTTGGAGCCGTCGGGCGTGTCAGTGAACGTCTGGAGGACCTGGAAGGCGGCGCCGGCCGTCGTGAGGGTGAACGCGGTGCCGTATCCGGCGGCATCGTCGCGGGCCGTGCCGTAGAGGTTCCCTCCGGGGCCGAGGAGGAGACCGGCGTACGGGTGGGAGCCATCCGCTCCTCCGGTGAACGAGTGGAGCAGCGTAAAGCCGGCACCACCTGTGGTGAGGGTATAGACCTTCCCGTAGCCGCCCGGTGAGCCGCTCTCGGTGGTCCCATAGAGGTTCATACCGTCGAGGACCAGCTCACCGCGGGGTTCGGCGGCGTCCGTCGCCGTCCAGTCGAACTCGTGGAGGACGGTGAAGCCGGCGCCGGTCGTCGTCATCGTGAAGACGGTGCCATAGCCCGAGGCGCCACCGCTGTACGTGGTGCCGTAGAGGTTGCCGGCACCGTCGAGGACGAGACCGCCCCAGGGGTCGGCTGGCTCGCTGGCCGTGAGGACGAAGTCGTGGATGATCGTGTAGCCGATCCCGCTGGTCTTGAGTGTGAAGGCGACGCCGTTCTCCGTGGTGCCGCCAGTGGAGGTGGTGCCGTAGAGGTTGTCGCCGTCGAGCAGGAGACGACCGCGCGGGTTGGCACCGTCCGCCGGGCCGCCGGCGAAGGAGCGGAGGAGCGTAAACCCGGTTCCGTTGGTCTTGATCGTGAAGACCGTGCCGCTGTCCGAGGCGCCGCCGGAGTACGTCGTCCCATAGAGGTTGTCCACCCCGTCGAAGACGAGGGCGCCGTATGCCTCGCGGCCGTTCGTGAGGTCGAAGGAGAAATCGTGGAGGACGGCGTAGGCGGTGCCGTCCGTCTTGACCTTGAAGATGCCGCCGGCGTTCGACACCCCGTCGCTTTGCGTCGTGCCGTAGAGGTAGCCGGCGCCGTCGAGCACGAGGCCGGCCCGCGGATTGGCCCCGTCGGAAGTCTTGCCGGCGAAGGACCGGAGGAGGGTGAAGCCCCCGCCAGCCGTCGTCATCCTGAAGATGGCGCCCGAGTCCCACGCACCGCCGCCATCGTTGGTCCCATAGAGGTTCCCGCCCTCCACGATGACGCCGGCGGCTGGGCTTCGCCCGTCCGCCGGGGCGCCGGCAAAGGAGCGGAGGACCGTGTAGGTGACGCCGTCGGGCGTGATCGAGAAGACGGTGCCGAGGTCCGATGGTCCGCCGGATTCCGTGACCCCGTAGAGGTTGACGCCGTCGGAGACGAGGACGGCAGCCCTGGGGCTTTGGCCATCGGCGGGGCCGCCGGCGAAGGAGTGAAGAATAGTAATGGCGCCGCCGCTGGTCGAGATGCTGAAGACCGACCCCTGGTCCGAGGCGCCGCCGACGCGCGTCGTCCCGTAGAGGGTGCCGCCGAGAAGGAGAAGCCCGCCCTCGGGGTCACTGCCGTCCGCCGGAGCGCCGGCGAAGGCGTGGAGGACGCTGAACGTGAGGCCGTCGGTCGAGACCTTGAAGATGGTCCCCTTGCTCGATGCGCCGCTCTGACTCGTCGTTCCGTAGAGGTTGCCGGCACCGTCCAGGGCCAGCTCGCCGAGGGGGTACGCACCCTCCGCCCCGCCGCCCAGGGAATACACGACGCCGTAGCCCGCGCCGCCTGTCTGAATGGTGAAGACGGCCCCGTTTCCCGAGGCGCCGCCGGATTGCGTGGTTCCGTAGAGGTTCCCCGCCCCGTCGGAGGTCAGGCCGGCAAGTGGGGAGGCGCCGTCCGCCGGGGCACCGGCGAAGGAGTGGAGCGTGGCGAAGAGCGTGCCGTCGGTCTTCAACTTGAAGATCGTCCCGTTGTTCGAGGCGCCCCCGCCGGCCGTGGTGCCGTAGAGAAAGCCCCCTTCGAGGATGAGCCGGCCGCCAGGGCCCCTGCCTTCCGCCGCGCCCCCGGCGAACGCGTGGAGCACGGCGAAGCCGGTGCCGTCGGTCTTGATGGTGAAGACGATCCCGTTGTCCGGCGCGCTTCCGCTCCTCGTGGTGCCGTAGAGATTCCCCGCCCCGTCGGAGACCAGCGGCGCGTGGGGCCGGCCGGGATCCGGCGGGAACTGGTGGATGTACGTGATCGCGCACGCGGGCAGGGCGGCCAGGAGCGCCGCCGCCGCGAGGGCGGGCGCGAGCGCGCCCGCAATCCGCGCGACCACTGCGCGCAGCGACCCGTACGGAATCCTCCTGCGGTTCTCCCTGCTGTCCTGACGGTCGGTCGACCCGAACTCCTTCATCGCATCCTCCTCGTCGTCTTCTTGTCCTTCTCGACGTCGCCGTGCGCGGCCAGAGAGTCGCTCAGGGCCACGCCCACCTGGGCGGTGTCATGGGTAGGAAGCTGCTTTCTGAGGCCGGGCGACAGGAACGCGGCGTCGACGCCGGAGAAGAGGCCGGAGGCTCCGGACGTGCCGGCCCCGGAGGGCTCAAGCAGGTGTCGGGGCTCACAAAATTGAGTTTAGCAGAGGGAGAGCGTGAGGCAGCCCTGCGCGGCAGGTCTGCCGGGAATGGCTTCCCCACGCTCTGGTGAGAGGACGGACGCGGAGCCAGGCAGGCGATCAGGCCGCTTCGGTGTCTGCGTTCCGCGGGAGCTGGTCGCGCCCGTCGGTGGCCCTGGTCTCGATGTGGCCCTCACTCGGCCGTGAACGAGGTCACCTCCACGGGCACCGACCCGTTGCTGCTGAGCACGAAGGGCGAGAAGTTCGTCACCGGGTAGACCCGCACGGAGTATGGCGCCGAGCCTTCCCCCGGGCAGACCCGCCAATCACCGCCCCAGGAGGTGTCCAGGGGCAGCGACTCCCACGCGACCCCGGTCCAGTGGTACGCGTTGAGGGCGTTGCACACGTGGCCCGCCAGCTCGCCCTCGGCGAAGAAGATCTGCACGAGGACCGCCCCCCCCCAAGGTGCTGGGTGCGATGTCGAAGCAACGCCGCACGGTCTGGCCTGGGACCGCGGTGCAGTCCTGGTTGCCCTTGACGGTCACCGTGGTGAGGCCGAGGTTCGCCCCGGCGAGGGAGAGGCCACCATAGCCGCCGCCAGAGAGGAAGGCCGTCCCGGTGGTGACGGCGTTCCTCGTTTGCTGCAGCGTGCCGTTGTTGGTCAGGCTACCGTTCACATCGAATCCGACCGGCGCCACCAGCGTGGCGCCGCTGTTCACCGTCAGGTCGTAGAAGCTGATGGTGTCGGTATCCACGGTCTGGGTGCCGCTGCCGCCGGCGGTGACCGAGCCGCTGCGGGGGACGAAGACGCCGCCGTTGCGGACGAGGGTGCCGGCCAGGGTGACCGCGCACGAGGCGCCCGCGCACTGGTCGGGCTGCAGCCGGACCCGGCGAAGACCACGGTGTTGTGGCGCCACCCGGCCGAGGAGCGCGCCCGCCAAGCCGACGAGGCCGCATTCCTCGACCGCTGTCGCCGCTACGCCTTCGTCGAGCGCCTCTCGGGGATCAACCCGGCCACCCTCGCTCTCGGCTTCAACTGCGAGCCGGAGCGCACATCGTACGAGGCCGCCGCCACCTGGGGCGAGCAGGCACGGGATGCCTTGGGGTTCGGCAGCATGCCGGCGCCCGGCCTCCAGGCCGCGCTCGAGAACCAGCACGGAATCAAGATCTTCGTGACCAGGCTCGCGGGCGGCTCGGGCGCGACGTCCCGATCCGAGTTCGGCGACGACATCCTGGTGAACGCCGCGGAGCGGCCGGGCCGGCGCGCGTACAGCGTCGCCCACGAGCTCTTCCACCTCTTCACGTGGGAGAGCACCTGCGCGCTGAGCGCGGCGGCCTCCCAGGCCCCGAGCGACCGGCTCGAGCAGCTCGCCGAGAACTTCGCTGCCGCGTTCGTGCTTCCTCGGGAGACGCTGTTGCCGAGACTGCCCGATGGCAAACCTGGCGAATGGAGGGTCGTGCAGTGGGTTGAGCTGGCGAGGGAGTTCGGCGTCACGGTGCCGGCGCTCGCATGGCGGCTCGTGAACCTGGGGAAGCTCTCACGCGAACGAGCGCAGAAGATCATCACCGACCCTTCGCGCTCCGGCGCCGGGTGCAGGCCGGAGGATTCAGCGCCAGGGGAACTGCCGGAGCGCTACGTCATGCTCGCCTTCAAGGCCTACGTCGAGGGCGAGATTTCGATCGGGAAGCTCGCCGAACTGCTCGAGACCACAGTCGGCATGCTACGCAAGGCACTCCGCGCCTACGGTCTCGATCTGGACTCGGATGTCTGGCAAGCCGAAGCTGTTCCTGCTTGACGCGGGGCCGGTCATCGGCTTCCACGAGCTTGGGCTGTGGGCCGCGCTCCTCGACCGCGCCGAGGTCATCGTCCCAGCCGTCGTCGCCGACAGGGAGGCTCGCTTCTGGGACGACGGCCAGGGTGTCGGCCGGGCCATCACCCTGCGCGCCGACGAGGCTGCGGGGCGACTGCAGATCATGGGCGCGGACGCGGTGATTGTTGCCGCGGTCTTGAGCCGTTTCGACCCTGTCATGCGGGAGCGAATCGACCCCGGCGAGGCTGAGGCGATCACGCTCATGTGCAATTGCGAGAAGGAGCCGCGGGAGTTCTGCACCGCAGACCACGCTGCCGTGCGTGCGGCGTGCCTCCTGGGGTTTGCCGATCGAGTCGTCTCCCTCGAGACGATCCTCCGTCGCGTCGGCCTGGGGCGCCCCGGCCTTGCCGCCAGGTACAGCGAGACACGGGTTCGCCAGTGGGTCGCCGAAGGCCGGCAGCAGCGCCTGCGCGGCGAAGGCCTGGCTGGGTCGTAATGCCGCCGCGCTCCCGGCTCGGCGTGCGCTCCGACCCACGATGATGCTGCCCAGTCACGACCCGGGCACGGGGAGGAACGCGCGATGAACCAGCAAGTGCCAACCGCAGACGAGCTGAAGAGCGCCGTCCTCAAGTTCGACGAGGAGTGGGGCGCGGTCGACAAGGTCCTCTACAGCCTCTGCGGCGGTCACCCAGGCCACGACTCACTCAAGCACGTCATCGCCAAGGTCGTGCTGATTGGCCGGACCTATGCGGCGGGCATCGAGCGCTGCGTCCAGCCACGCTCGAGGGAACAGTCGATCGTCTTGGTGGGCAAGCACCTCTACGAGCACGGCGAGACTGTCGACGAGATCATCTCCTCGTTGCCCCGAGACGCGGAACCGCTCGATCCCGCCGCCATGCAGTGCATCGTCGAGGAGCACGGCCGCCTCACCACCCTGCTCAGGCCCATCTGCCGCGGCTCCCGGTCGCCGCGCTCGTTCGTCTCGAAGTACCTCCATTTCCACCACCCAGCCGTCCCGATCTACGACTCCCTCGCTGCCACGGCGCTCACCGGCTTGGTGCCCTGGCCCAGGAGAACCGTCCCGTTCGAGGGACCCCCAGCCGCCGACGAGACCTACTGGGAGTTCTGCGTCCGGCTCGTCCTGCTGCTCTCGGCCTGCCGGGACTCCGGCCACAACCCCACCCCGAAGGAACTGGACGCGTTCCTCTTGCAAGCGGGCATCCTGAGCGCGTAAGCCCGGACTCAGCAGCGGGTCGTCACCGAGCTGGAGTGGCAAGTCGGCTAACTACGTACCGGGCACCGATCACCGATCGCGTCGGCCTCGGCCCGCCCCGCCTGGCCGCGAGGTATTGTGAGAGAAAGGTCCACACCTGGGTCGATGAAGGCCGGCAGATGCGCCTCCGCGGCGAAGGTCTCGCAAGTTGACGCTCTGCCGTTCTTTGCGTTCGGCGGCGACTCTCCGGGTCCAAACGCTACGCGGCGTCGGCGCTGTCGGTGAGAAGCGTCAAGTTGGCTGGTCCTAGCACCAATCCCAATCCTGGCACCAATCACAGCCAACGAAGGTAGGGTGAGACGAGGTGGGCCAACAGGGACCGCTTGCGACCCTACAATCGTGCATCCGGAATGCACGATTTCAACCACCTCGAGGGAGCCGAAGACCAGCACGTGGCTCGCAAACGCCGCGTGCCGCCTGGCGAGGGGGCCGGCGGGTCGCGAGCGATTGGGCACTTCCTACCGGGACTCGGACAGAGGCGCCGCGGGAGGGCGAAGCAGGTCGGGGTTCACCGAGATGACGTGGTACATGCCGTTGAGGTCGGCGATCAGGTCGCGCAGGAATTCGCGCATCGCCGCCTCGGTGTACCCGCCTTCGCGTAGGTCTTGCGCCTCTCTTCGGATCGCGAGGTCGAGCGCCTCGCGGGGCGACTTGTACAGGCAGATGCCACCGAACACGTTCCAGTGCCGGCTCT
>JACRCS010000952.1 GCA_016218905.1 Deltaproteobacteria bacterium | reverse complement strand
CGGCCCATGATGCTGCTCGCCAGTCCCACTGTGGAAACCACTGACCGGAGAGCCGGATGCGGGAGATCCGCCTGTCCGGTTCGGAGGGAGGGGGACCGGGTAACCGGCTCTCCCTACCCCTATCAGTCGCCCAGGAGGGGCCTCCGTGGCGCCCTGGATTCCGGCTGTTGCCCCCACGACGGGGGTACCCCGGAAGCGCATGGATGCGCGAGACGGGGCCCGTGCCGGAATGACGAAGAAAGCCGAGGCGCGGTGATCGGTCACTTGGAAGTCCTGACGGGGAACCGAAGATCGATAACCGATAACCGACAAACCGAGCTCAGTGCACCCTCTGCTCGCCGGCGGCGGGCCGCCGGTCGAGCGCCCTGCGCACGGCGGCGGCCAGCTCGCCCCGTGTCGCCGGCTTCCGGACGACCTCGACGATGCCGGCGGCCTCCGCGTGCTCGGGAGTGACGGCGGGCGCGAGGCCGGTGCAGAGGATGACGGGAAGGTCGGGGCTGATCCGGCGGACTTCCCGTGCCAGCGCGTCGCCCGTCATCTTCGGCATGCTCTGGTCGGTCACGAGCAGATCGAAGCCGCCGGGTGAGGCGCGCATGGCCTCGAGGGCCTCCTCCCCGCCAGTGGCCGTCCGGACGGTGTACCCGAGACTCTCGAGGAGTCCCCTGCCCAGCTCCGCCAGGGACTCCTCGTCGTCCACGTAGAGGACGCTCTCGGAGCCCTTCGCCACGGGCTCTTCCGACTCGGCCGCGCGCACCTCACGGGTCTGGAGCCTCGGCAGGAAGACCTCGAAGCGCGAGCCCTTCCCCACCTCGCTCTTCACCCGCACGGTGCCGCCGTGGCTCTTGGCGATCCCGTGAGCCACCGAGAGGCCCAGACCCGTACCGGCGCCCACGTCCTTGGTCGTGAAGAAGGGCTCGAAGATCCGCTCCAGGACCACGTCCGGGATCCCGCAGCCGGTGTCTTCCACCGCCAGTACGGCGTAGAGGCCGGGCTCCAGGTCGGGAGCTTCGGTGCCGACCTCTCTCTCGGAGAGGCTCACCTGGATCGTGCCGACCGACCCGTTCATGGCGTGGGCCGCGTTGGTGCAGAGGTTCATCAGCACCTGCCCGAGCTGCGTCGCGTCGGCCCAGACGAGCCCCGAGGACTCGCCGGGCTGGTAGCGCAGCTCGATGTTCTTCGGGATCACCGCCCGCAAGAGCTTCAGCGACTCCGACACCACGTCGTCGAGGCGCACCGTCTCGCGGCTCTTGTCCGCCGGCCGGCTGTACGCGAGGATCTGCCGCACGAGCTCCTTCGCCCGCTCGCACGCCGCCAGCACCCGCACCAGGTACGATCTCCCCGGCGCCTCGGCCGGCAGGCTCTCGGACGTGAGCTCGGCGTACCCCATGATGCCGGTCAGCAAGTTGTTGAAGTCGTGCGCGATGCCGCCGGCCAAGGTCCCCAGGGCCTCCAGCTTCTGCGAGTGGCGCAACTGCTGCTCGAGCCTCACCTCGCGGGTGGCGTCCTTGCGGACGGCCACGTAGTTGACGACTCCCCCGGAGCCGTCCCGCACCGGAGAAAGGGTGCACTCCTCCTCGTACGTGGCCCCGTCCTTCCGCCGCCGGAGGAGATGGCCGCTCCAAGACTCCCCGTGCTCCAGGACCCGCCGGATCTCGCGCCCGAGCTTCGGGTCCTCGATCGGCTCGCGCCGCCCGAGCATCTCGTCCCGGGCATAGCCGGTGATGCGCTCGTGCGCCGGGTTCAGGTAGACGATCTTGCCGTCCGTGTCCATCACGACGATGGCCTCGGCCGAATGTTCCATCGCGGTGGCGAGCCGCGCGAGCTCCCGGCGGTTGCGCTCCCGTTCCGTCACGTCCCGGAACGACCAGACGCGACCCACGGGCGCCCCCTCGATGCGCTGCGGCACCGAGAGCTGGACCAGGATCCGGCCGTCCGCGAGCTCGACCGCGTCGTAGCTCTCCTCGCCGGGGCGCGAGCGGATCTCGCACAGGCGCTGGAGGAACATTTCGGGATCCTTGGTCCGCGCCGCGCATTGGGCGATGGCGTCGGGCTCGTCTCCGGCACGGAAGCCTTCGTCCGAGAGCCCCCACACCTCGAGGAACTTGCGGTTGTGGACGAGGATCTTCCCGTTCCGGTCCAACGCCAGGATCCCGTCCCCCGTGGACTCGAGGGTACAAGCCAGCAGCGAGACGGAGCGGTTGATCGCCTCTTCCGCCTCTTTGCGCTCGGTGATGTCTCGGATGACGGCGAGCCTCGAGACGCTTCCGTCCTCCCGGTGGAGGGGGAGGTTGGAGACGTAGTAGGCGCGGCCCGTATCAGGGTGGACGTGCTCCCACCGGCGGGTCTCGCCCTTCAGGACGGCCTCCGCGGTGCACCAGGGGCAGATCCCCTCGCGATCGTGGAGTGCCTCGTAGCAGGGCTCCCCGACGGCGTCGCGGCCCACCCGCTCGATCATCGCGCGGTTCATGTACTCGACGCTGTAGTCGGCCGCGCAGATGTAGACGAGGTCGTCCATGGCGTCGAGCATCGAGCGGTACCTCGCCTCGCTCCGTCGGACGGCCGCCTCGGCCCGCCTCTCGGCGGTGACGTCCCGGAAGGTGAGGAGGAGCCCGCCCTCGGGGAGCCGCGTCGAGTAGCCGTCGACGACCCTGCCGTCGAGCCGCGGCGTCGAGAAGCGCCGGCCGGCGGCCCTCGCCTCCGGCGCGGTGCGACGCTGCCGGACGATCTCGTCGGCGGCGTCCAGCGGGTAGGTCCCGAGCTCACAGGCTCGCCGGATGACCTCCTCGAGGGATGGCCTCCGGGCGAGCCATTCCGGGTCGTAGCCCGAGTACTCGATGAACTTGCGGTTGAAGAAGGAGACTCGAAGGTCCGGACCGTAGGCGACGACGGCTTCGTCGATGGCGTCCAGAACTCGGGAGAGGAGCTCTTCCTGTTCTTGGAGCCTTCTCTGGGCCTCTTCCCGCTCCGCGACCTCGCGGGCCAGGTGGGCCGTGCGCTCGGCGACCCGCCCCTCGAGCTCACGATTGGAGGCCTCCAGGGCGCGCTGTCGCTCCAGCCGCTCCCGCTCGAGGGGCCGATAGAGGAAGTAGTCCATGAGCGGAACGCTGATCGCGACGAGGAGCCCGGCGTCGAGCAGGATCGCCCACCAGAGGGAGGCCGCGCGCTGGCCCAACGAGAACATGATGAAGACTTCGGCCGCGAAGAGGACGCCCGCGGGGATCAGCAACCTGCCGGCGCCGGCCCTGGACAGCCGAACCCGCTCCTCCTGGTCCGATTGGCCTCCCCCACGGGGCGGCCTCTGCTCGTGGTTCAAGAAGGAGCTCTCCCCCGCGCTACCGGCGCAAAACGACGTTCGTCCCAGGAGGACCCGGATGATCTCATAATTCAGGGTCGCTTTGCGATCGGCCTTTGCTTGAAGTTTCTTGAGCCCTTAGGCCTCGAGGGCCTCCCGCTCACGGAAGCGGGCGGCGGGCGGGGTCCTCAGGCCCCGGGGTGACGCGCTGCCGCAACGCCTCCGTGAGGGCCGCCGGCACGCGGATTTGTTCGCGCCGCGTCGGAGTGCTACCCTCTGCGGTCGAGCCGAGATCTTCTGACGCAAGGAGAGGAAATGGTCCTGGAGATCCTGAGGAAGCGCCGCAGCATCCGCAAGTTTCAGGCCTCCCTCGTCGAGCCGGAGAAGATCGAGGCGCTCCAGGAGGTCGCCCTCCGGTCTCCCTCGTCCCGTTTCCTCAGACCGTGGGAGTTCGTCTTCGTCACCGACCCCGAGCTCCTCGGTCGGCTCTCGAAGGCCCGGGAGCACGGGACGACCTTCATCCAGGGCGCCCCTCTGGCGGTCGTCGTGGCGGCGGATCCGGCGAAGTGCGACGTGTGGGTCGAGGACTGCTCGATCTCGGCCGTCCTCCTGCAGGCCGCGGCAGAGTCCCTGGGCCTCGGAAGCTGCTGGGCCCAGATCCGGCTCCGCCCCCACGGCGGCGGTGGGACGGCGGAAGCCTACGTGAGGGAGCTCCTTGGGCTCCCGGAGAGCTACGTCGTAGAGTGCGTGATCGCCATCGGCTACCCCGGAGAGGCGAAGCCGGGACGCCCGAAGGCCTCCCTCCCCTACGAGAAGATCCACGCGAACCGCTTTCGCGGCAATTGACCGGACGCTGAAAAACTCCCTCCGTGGGTTT
>JACRCS010000951.1 GCA_016218905.1 Deltaproteobacteria bacterium | reverse complement strand
TTCCCCTTCATGAAGCGCAACCGTACTGAGCCCTCAGCCGAGGAAGGAAGAGACGTCATGAATGAAGGCAAGGGAGGCGACCGGATTGCCCAGCGCAGCGCGACGGGCGCGGCCGCCGCGCAGGACGCCCGGAAGCGCAAGGCTGTCGCCGGCGCGGGAATCGCGCTCTGCATCGCCCTCGGGGGAGCTGCTCTGCTGCTCGCGCCCGCCGGAAACGCGGCCGAGGCCGCACCGGTGCTGGAAAAGCTGGACGGCTTCACCCACGGCCCGCAGTTGGGGAACGTCACGAGCCATTCGGTGCGGGTGTGGGCGCGCACCCGGCAACCCGCCTCGTTCAGTGTGCGCTATTCCACCGAGCCGGACCTGGGCAACGCGAAAACCTCGCCGGCGATCCAGACCTCCTGGGACCACGATGCCACGGGCTGGGTCGATTTGACCGGACTTGAGAGCAACACCAAGTACTACTACGCCCTCGTACTGGACGGCCGCGTCGCCGACACGCGGGTCAACGGCAAGATCAACAGCTTCCTCACGCTGCCCGACTCGGCCGACTTCGTCAACCGGGAACTCAACCCCAAGGGCCTGTTCAACTTCGCCTTCGAGGTCGGCACCGGCAACTCGCAACGCAACAAAGCGCGGCCGCCCACCTACACGACCATGCTCAACAACCTGAAGGAACGCATTCACTTCCAGATCCAGAACGGCGACTGGATCTACGAAGCGGGGCGCGACAAGACCGAAGCCCAATGGGCGGCGGACAACAAGGTCGGCACGCTGCCGGACATCGCCTCATTCGGGCAAGGGGTCGCGGGCGTCTGGGAGAACTACAAGCTGTACCTGGACGGATCCAGGCCGCTTGCCGAGTTCTACCGGGAGGTACCCCAGTTCGTCACCCTGGACGACCACGAGATCCTGAACGACGCGACCGGCTCGGGACACACGGGTTTCCGGTTCGACTCGCGCGGCAAGGGCTGGCAGACCGATCAAGCGTGGCGAAACCCGCAGGCGCCCGACAAAGGGGGCCTCGCCGCCGACGTGGAGCGCGCAGTGTTCCGCGATCCGGCCCTGGCGGCGTGGGATGACTACGTCGGTTGGAGCAACCCGGACATTGGCCGGCACCGGCGGACGCACTTCGGCCAGGCGCACCTCACCAAGGGCAGCGACGTGCTGACGGATCCCAAGGCCGATTTCACCAAGCTCGACCTGAAGAAGGTTTCCAACCTCCACGTGCTGTGGGGCTACGGCAACACGGGCGTCTACGAGATCGTGAAGGTGCTCGGCCCGAATCAGATCAAGGTCAAGCCGGCGCTCGCGGTGACGGAGGATGCCCGCTACAGCATCGGCACCAATCACTACAGCAGGTTTCGGGTCGCCAACGCCGAGTTCTTCCTCCTGGATACCCGCTCCTACCGGACGCTTCACGACAAGAATAAGCTCAACGACCCCAAAGCCAGCATGCTGGGCCGGGTCCAGGAGAAGTGGCTCCTCGACGGGCTGAAGAACAGCGACGCCGACTTCTTCTTCATCGTCTCGTCGGTCAACCTGGCCGTGCCCCACGACAACGGCGCGTGGTACGGGCGCGGTATGGATTCAGCGGGCAAGGATGACGGCTGGACCGCCCAGCTGCATGCACGTGAGAAGCTGATCAAGGTGGCGGAGTCCCTCGGGAAGCCGGTGATCTTCCTCACCGGCGATCTACACAAGTCGTTCGTGGCGCGCGTCGCCCCGGGCGTGTACGACATCGGCACCGGCCCTCACACCAGCGGCAACCACCGGCTTGGCGACGCCGGCGGCTCGCCCCCTAGCGGCTGGTACAACTCGGGCGGACGCCTGGTCGACCTGGTCTGGACCAGCAACCAATACCGCAACGACAGCGGGGGCAACCCCCGGGCAACGGTCGGCAAGGGGTGGCCCATCTACACCGTGATTCGGGTCAACAACACCTACAACGTGCCGGACAAGGACGGGCGCGATCGGTGGATCGCCTACCCCGAACCGCAGGTGGTGATCGAGTTCCACGACGGCTACACCGGGGATCTTTCCTTCGCGTACTCCTTGTCCACCACCGATGCCAAGCGCAAGCCCGTCGCGGTGCCCCTGGAGCGGGTCAAGGTGCTGGGTGGCATCGCCGAGCCCGCCAAGAACGCCTCCAGATAGAAGGGGCCTCCCGCCGGTCGCCGGCGGGAGCCTCCGTGGCGAAGAGATAACCGCAACTCCCCGTTACTTCGGTCGGAAGGGTCTTCCTGGAGCGTGCAAGCAAGATCCCGTTTGACGCGCAGTGCCTGGAGCGCGACATGGAGCCAGGAGATGAAACTCATAGAAGTCGACATGACAGACAAGAGCATCCGGACTGGGGAGGTGCCTGAGAAGTATTTCGGGCTTGGGGGCAGGGGTTGACTTCGGTCATGATCAACAATGAAGTTCCGGCGAGGTGCGATGCCTTGGGCGCAGAGAATATGGCGGATATCATTCAGGAACGGGGCGGCAAGAACAAACACAAAGGCTGTAGCAGGTGCATTGTATGCTGCTCTAATGAGTTCATTAACAAGGACGGGAAGTATGTGACCTCTTCCTTGGAGTACGAAACCATCTGGGCTGTCGGGGCTATGTGCGGTATCGACGACTTGGATACAATAGCCAAACTGGATTTCATGTGTGATGACATTGGCTTAGATACGATCAACACGGGAGTGGCGATCGCGGTGGCGATGGACGCCGGCTGGCATAAGTTTGGCGACGGACAGGCCGCCATAGACGTGTTGGAAGAAACTGCGAAGGGAACGAAGATAGGCTGCATCATGGGCAATGGCCCTGCGGCAGTAGGATCCTATTTTCGAAACCCTAGGGTTCCTGTGTGTAAGAACCAGAGTATTGCTGCTTACGATCCAAGGGCCATTCAGGGACAAGGTGTTACGTATGCCACCAGTCCGATGGGGGCGGATTACACGGCAGGCAATATGCTGGAACCAAGCCTTCGTGGTTCAGTTGACCCTTTGACCGCAGAAGGACAAGTCGAGACCTCTCGAAAAAAACAAATAGCTGCAGCTGTCGTCGATTGCACAGGACTCTGCAGTTTTGTGGCCCGGTTGGCCTCGCCGGAGGTCCTTGCCAGGTTAGTTAATGCGAGGTGGGGGACGGAACTTAGCAAGGACGATGTGGGCCATCTGGGTGCCAAAGTGATCAAAGCCGAGATCGAGTTTAACCGCAGGGCAGGCATTACCAAAGAGCATGATCGCCTCGCGAAGATGTTTTACGAGGAACCCCTTCCCCCACACGGCAAGACCTTCTTGGTCGGCGATGCAGATCTTGATACTACCTTTGGTTTCCTCTTAGGCGAGTGAGTGGAGAGGCCACCGACTAACCGCCAGCCCCTCCCGCGGCGCGGGTCAGCGTCGACACCTGTCCCTGGAGCGCCTCCTGGTGCCTGCGTTCTTTGGCCTTCTGCTTCAGGTACTCGTCCCTCTCCACCTCGTAGAGCTGCTTCTTGAACTTCTGCGTCAGGTCGTACCACTCGCCGACTCTCAGGGCGAAACGCTTCTCCTCCGGGTACCGGAGCGTGTTCAGGAACGACTGGATGGCGAAGTAGTACCGGACCGCGTTGCGCTCGATGGCGCCCCGGGAGCCCCCGATGTAGACCGGATTGCCCTGCGGGTCCGTGCCGGTCACCGTGAACCCTATCTTGTCCCTGCCGAGGGTGGCGAAGTAGACCTTCTCGGCCAGGCGGAGGGAGGCGCCGTAGCCGTAGCCGTAGCTCACGTGGACGAGGGTCCGGTGCGCGTCGAGCGGCGCCGCTTCGAACTTCATCCGGTGCTCCTTCGTCCCGTACGGTCCCGTCTCGGCGTCGAGGAGGATCTTCACGTAATCCCGCCGCCTTTCGGCGGTCTGGTAGCGGAAGGTCAGCCGGTGAGCGGTCTCCGGCGACTGGTAGAACTTCCGGCCGCAATAGAAGGTGAGGAGGCAGTCGCCGGAGCCCCTCGCGTAGGTGCTGGCCTTGACGTTGGGGTGCAGGGTCGCGATGTCGGGCCAGTTCGAGGGCTCCGCCAGCGACTCGAGGACGCTCTCGAAGGGGTGGTCGAAGACCCCGTACGCGTCGGCGCTGACGCTGCGCCCGTTCTCCGTGGACTCCACGTGGAGGGGGATCCCGAAGGCGTTCCGGTCCAGCCTCTCCTGGAGCCGGGAGTAGGCGGAGAGCAGGTCGTGCCGCTCGTCCGCCGCGGAGGGGTGCGGGGTGAGGGCGAGCAGGGCGGTAAGGAACGGCAGGAGCAGTCGGAGCGCTCTTCTTCGGGGGGTCACGAGTCCTCTCCAGCGGAGCCAAGCGGGCGAAGGGGTGCGCGGGACGCGCGCCGGGATTATCTCGTAAACTGGAATACTTCTACAAAAGGAGAATCGCCGGGGCCTGGGGGCCGGGGGGCACGGCCGAAGGGAACGGGCGGTGGGGGGGCGCGGGCCGTGGGCGTTATGGGACTTTATGGGACCGATGGGACTTATGGGCAAAACCCATGACCCTCATTCCCATAAATCCCATACTTCCCATGGCTCCAAAGCCCTGGGGACACGGCAGGGCCTACCCCTCGGGAGGCGCCGGCTCCCGGCCCGCGGGGCCTTGCGGAGTCTGCACTCGGCCTTCGAGGACGCAGCCGACCGCGCCCGGATCACACGGCTCGTTTCGGCGCCTGCACGTGCCGCTCTCGTCGTGGGGGCAACCCCAGGCCCCGGCGCCCGGCTGCGACTCCCGGGCCGTCCCTCTTCTGTCCCGCCCGTCGGAACGCTTCATTCTGCTCCTCGCATCGCGCTGAAGCTCAAAGCCTATCACGGAGCCGCTCCTCTCGGCAGTAGCCGCGGAGGCGCGCCGGCGTGGATCAGGCCCCGAAGGCGAGAGGCCGGACCTTTCCGGCCCGGCCTCTTCAAGCTCCGCGGAGGAAGCGCCTACGGCAGGACAAAGTCCAGCGAGGCCGCGGAGCCGCCGACGATCTGCACGGAAGACGAGGAAGTCGCGGCGCCGAGAGACGCCGAGATGTCGAAGGAGCCCGTGGGGAGGCTCAAACGGTAACTGCCCGCTGCATCGGTGGTCGTCTCGGCGATCACCACGGTCGTGGCAGCGAACTCGAGGGTAGCGCGGACGGTGACGCCGCCCTGGGGGACCCCGGTCAAGCCGGTCACGACGCCGGTCAAGTCGCCCAATTGCGACACGAGGACGAAGTTGACCGCCTCGGGCGCGGCGCCCGGCGCCTTGGCTGTCCCGGTCCCCGTCGCCGTTACATAGCCCGCCTTCGTTACGGTCAGGGTGTGCAGCCCCACCGAGAGGCCGGTGACCTGATAGGAGCCCGCGGCGTCGGTGCTCGCCGTCACACCTCCCGTCTCCACGACCGCGCCCTCGACCGGGAGCTCGATCGCTGCTGCCCCTCCCAGGGGAGTCAAACGCGTCGTGACCGACCCGGCGATCAGCCCCCCGGTTCGCGTCAGGGTCACGGTCCCCAGGTCCGTGAGGTTCGCCGCCACGATGACCACGGGATCCGGGAAGACGTACGGCTCGTGCCCGGCGGCCTCGAGCGAGAGGGTGTAGCTCCCGGCCGGGATGCCCGGATGGAAGGCGTAACCGTGGACTGACGGGTCCGCCGGGTCCCCACCGGTCAAGCCGCCCGCGACCTCTGCGCCGGCGGCGTCCGTGAGGGACCAGGTCGCGCCGTCGAGAGCGACGTCGTCGGCCGACACCGACGGAGTGCCGGCGTCGCTCCGTACCTGGAACGTGAGGGTGCCCGCGGTCGACTGGTTGACGCCCCGGACCACCGGTTTGAACGTGAAGCCCTTGATCCCCGCGGGAGTGGCCGGGTTTCCTTGTACGACGAAGGACCGGCTGAGATCGAAGTCGAGGAGGAGGTCGGCCGTCAGGTTCGTCGCGACGTGGATCGGCGGTGTAACGAAGACCTTCACGCCGGTCTGAGGCCCGCTCGGCACCTTGAACCCGAAGGCGAGCTCCCCGCCTGCGCCGTCGTCGATGACGATCTGTTGCGGAAGGACGACGATCCGGACGGCATCGTAGTCGCCCGGCGGCGGATTGCCTTCGAAGAGCGTCGCGGTGAGGCCGTTCTGGAGCTGGGCCAGGTCGAGCTCTTTTCCGCCCGGGAAGCTCGCCAGCGTCACGAACGAGTCTTCAGCGGCGCCGGCTTGGTGCAGCTCGAGGCTCTGGACCGAGACGGTGGCGCTCAGCACCTGTTCGGAGGAGAAGGGTGCATCGGTGACGAGCACGCGAAAGGAGCTCCCCGACGGGGCGGGAGTTCCACCGCCGGCACCGCTCCCGCCTCCGCCAGCGCAGGCCTGAAGCCCGAGTGCTGAGCAGAGCAGTACGACGTTAAAGAGGCGAGTCCAGCGTTTGCTCGTCATAGCGTCCTCCTAACACGAATCGGCGCAAACTCGTGCCCTCCCGGAGCTACGGGCACACAGAGAGCTGCCCAAGCAAGGGCCATGCCCTCGCGGCAGAAGCGAGGCCTCGGGCACGCCAAACCCCGGAAAACCGCGAAAATGCCGGAAACCGGCTCCGAGGTAGGCGATCCGCCGGACTCGAGGTGTGGCCGTCCGGCGACGCCTGGCGACGTTCTGTGGATGAGTCGCCACGCTCCCGGCGACACGGGCCCGGGCTCCTACCCTTCCCCTTTCTTGACTCTTCCGGCGCTCCTCTGCTACGTTCCGAAAAAGCCCTTCCTGTCTGGAGATCTCCCCGCTATGCCCGATCTGGCGTCGTTCGTCCGCGAGGCCTCGCTCCTCGCCTTCCCCATTCTGCTGGCCGTGACGCTTCACGAGCTCGCGCACGGCTACATCGCCGACCGGCTCGGCGATCCGACGCCCCGGCTCGCCGGCCGGCTCACCGGGAATCCGCTGGTCCACCTCGATCTCGTCGGAACGCTGGTCTTCCTTCTCACGGGGATGATCGGTTGGGCGAAGCCGATCCCAGTCAACTCTGCGTACTTCCGGAACCCGCGGCGCGGGATGCTCTGGGTTGGCGCGGCCGGCCCCTTGATGAACCTCGCCCTGGCGTTCTTCTTCGCGGGGTGCTACCGCGCGCTCCTTCCCCTGAACCTGGACCCGACTTCGGAGACCTCGCTCCGCGTGGTCTTCCCGCTGACGCTGATCGCGCAGGCGGGCGTCCGCGTGAACCTCGGCCTCTGCCTCTTCAACCTCCTGCCGATCCCGCCGCTCGACGGCAGCCGGGTCCTGGCCGGCCTCCTTCCTGCGGCCGGCGCGCGGCTCCTCGACGGCCTCGAGCGGTACGGGTTCGTGATCCTGCTCGTCCTGGTCTACTCCCGAAGCCTCGACGCCGGGATGTACCCGGTCCTCTCCGCGGCCACCGGCTTCCTGCTCGGGCATTGAGGGCACGTCCCCCATGACCGAGAGTCCGAGAGCGGGGATCCTGTTCGAGGAGGACCGGATCTACAAGGTGCGCCTCGACGGGTTCGAGGGCCCCCTCGACCTCCTCCTGCACCTCATCCGAAAGAGCCGCTTCGACATCTACGACATCCCCATCGCGAAGATCCTCCAGGAGTACCTGGAGGTCCTGGACCTCCTGCGCGAGCTCAACCTGGACGTGGCCGGCGAGTTCCTGGTCATGGCGGCGACGCTCGCGCAGATCAAGTCCAAGATGCTCCTGCCCGTGCCCGAGGACCCGGCCGAGGAGGGGGAGGACCCCAGGGCGGAGCTGGTCCGCCGTCTCCTCGAATACGGCCGCTTCCGGGACGCGGCGGCCGACCTCGAAGCGCTCCCGACCCTCGGCCGGGACGTCTTCGCCAGGACGTGGGCGGACGCGCCCGAGGGCGCCGAGGCGGACCTCGCGGAAGCTCCCCTGGAGGCGAGCCTCTACGGCCTCGTCCTCGCCTTCCGCGAGCTCCTCAAGCGCGCGCCCGAGGAGTTCTCCGAAGACGTGATCCGGCAGCGGATCTCGATGCAGGACGCGATCCGTGAGATCCTGGAGCTGTGCCAGGCACTGCCTGCCGGCGCGACGCTCGCCTTCACGGATCTCTTCCCGCCGCGGCCCGCGCGGGAGCGGCTCGTGGCGACCTTTTTGGGCCTGTTGGAGCTCGTGCGGCTCAGGGCGGTGCGGATCGTACAGTCCGTCCCCTTCGGCGAGATCCGCGTCTGCCCCATCCCGGCGGAGGAGGCCTGAGCGTGGACGAGCAGCAGCTCCCGCGTGTGCTGGAGGCGGTCCTCTTCGCCTCGCCGGAGCCGCTGGCGCCGGCGAGACTCCTGGCGGTCGTGGAGCACGACGGCGT
>JACRCS010000960.1 GCA_016218905.1 Deltaproteobacteria bacterium | reverse complement strand
TCCGCGTGGAAGAACATCACCGGTATGATCGCCAAGGCGCGTAAGCCGTCGATGTCCGCACGGTATTTCATGAGCGGGGGTCGCTGAATCGCAGGTGCCTCAATCGCCGCCGTCGCGCCCCGGTCAGACTCGGATCCTCGGGGATTCATCGGTGACGGTACCTCACGGTTGCGACATTCCTGAGCCGACAGCTTCCGTACGGGGTCCTGATGGGATACGGCAGGTTCCTTCATGCCACCACAATTCTTCGCAGTCTTCATCGGATAGGCGTGACGCTGCGGATGCCGGCCCTGCAAGGCCTTCAGCGTCATGAATCGGCGTGCCGCTACCTGGGGCCGCCCTGGAGCTTCCTGGTGCTCGTGTGGGATCCCCGGACGCGCCGGGCGACGGTTCTGGTCGCCCATGAAGCACGGAATTTCGAGGAGGTTTCATCGGACGGACAGGAGGCGTCAAGGGAAAGCACTTGGAGAAACCGGACGTCAGGGTCGTCCTCAGTTACCCCGCCCCGACAGGAACGTCGAGATGCAGTGCCTCCCCAGCCTTCCGCATCGTCTCCTCCCTCGCGCTCGAGTTGAGGCTGCCCGCTCTTGGGGATGACACGGCGATGCCCTGCACTCGACGCACGAAACTACTGGTTCTCCGCTGCCACATCAAACGCCTTTGAATCGATGGCGTCCTGTAGGAGCGAAACGAGAGCAACACGCGAAAGCAAGAGGAATGTGTCAGCGTGGCTGCGCCTACGGGGACGACCGACCACTCCCTTCGGCGCTATTCGGTCGAGTGCCCTCGAGATCTCCCGCAGGGGACGATTCCTGGCGAGCCATCGACGGATGTCCATGCCTACGCGCACGAGCGACGGCCCGCGCGAAACGCGGGTGACGGGCTCCGCGAAGAACCGGGCACGGGCGTCGCGATACGCACCGAGGTCGCAGTACCTGTACAGCGGCGTCCTGGCCAATGCCTCTTCGCTCGTGTGCCGCTGCAGGAACTCGCGCAGCCCCGGCTCGGAGACGGCTTCGTATCCCCAGTCGATCAGGCTGAACGCGCTCGCAACATGGACTCGCGCGATCTCCGGCAGGTGGCGCCGAAGCATGTTCACCAGGACGATCTTGTCTGACCGGAGGTACGCCGGCATCTGCGGCACCAGGTCCACGATTGATCGCAGCATGAGGGGCCGGAACGCGCTGACGGCCGGTTCCTTGTAGAAGCCGGTCGAAAACAACCAGCCGAAGGCGTAGATATGGTAGTAGAGGTAATCTTGAAGCGCTTTGGGATCATCCGAAGGCGCCCTCTCGACCGCCTTTTGGACCTCGTTCACGAATCGGCCGCGCACCTCCTCCCGCATCCCGCGGGCGACAACCTCTTCCAGGTGCGAGGCGATGCCGCACGGCGGAACTCCGGTGGCGCTGTCGATCGCCTCGTTCCGGGTGGCCGGAATCGCACCGAGCCCGATGACGTGGTCTCCCGTCAGGACGAGGTCCGGAAGGGGAAGTCCCGACAGGAACTCGCGGCCGGCCGCAAAGTAGCCCATGTTCGCGTTCAGCAGCTCCGAGTCCCGCACCCACTGAGGTGCCAACCGGGGAACCGAGGCCGCCTCGAAGCCTACGAACTGATGGGACACGCCACACGCCTCGGCCAGCTGGCGGCCAACCGCCGGGTCCGACAGGGGACCGTTCTCGTCGACGCCCCACGAGAACGATCGGTAGGACGAGCCCTCCGCCTTGCTTCGGGTCGCCAGGACGACTCGGGAGTCGAAACCGCCCGTCAGCGCCAGCGCCACGTCCCGGGCCCCGATCGCCGGGACCGCCTCCTGCGCGCGAAGGACCGTCTCGAAGAGAGCCGCGGCCGCCTTCGTCGGGTTCCGGAACTCCGGGTTCGGCGAGAACGACAGATCCCAGTGCCGCGACGTTCGGACCGAAGCGCATTCCAGGTCGATCTCCAGGACCTGAGCGGGCTCCAGGCGCTTCACCCCCTCGAACATGCTGTTGTCGCCGAATACGTAGCCGACGTTCATCAGCTGGACCAGCCCTATCTCGCTGATCCTCGGTGCGAGACCCAGCATCGCGAAGAGAGCCTTCGCCTCGGGCGCAAACGCGACCGCGCCGCACCGCTCCGCCCAAAACACAGGAGTGCTTCCGCAATGGTCGTTGGCGACGAAGGCCCTTTGCCTTCTCGCGTCGAGCACGGAGACCGTGAAGAACCCATCGGCATCCAGGATCGCTCGGATGCCCCCAGCCCTGTACCGGGCCGCGGCCTCTCGAGCCTCGAGCTTTCGCCACGGACTTCCCGAGATCAGGGGAGATCCGTAGATCGAGACGAGGAGACCTTCCGCCTCGTCCCACAGCGCGTCGAATTCCCAGCGATGGCGTGCAACTACGCCGATGACGCCACGGCGGTCTTCGCCGAGGACCTGTTCTGCGCATGTCTTCCCCGTTCGGAGCGCCCGCAAGCCACGATTGAGCGTCTTTCGAGCGCTGTTTGTTCCGAAGTACCCAACGAGCCCCGCCATTGAACGCTAGTTTCCTTTCCACACCGAGTGCAGGACGGCCCTCATCGCGCGTAGTGGACCATCCAGCTCCGCCTCGAGCTCGACGGCAGGCGCATTCGGCAAGCCAATCCGGCAGAGCGAGTAAGGGTCTGCGGTCCTTTCCGAGTTGACCCGGCTCTGCCGGGCCGGTTGGAAGACGCTGCGGAAGCCGACCTCCCGCACCAGGCCGACGAGAGCGGCGTTCATGCTTCCCGCCGGGAAGCAGAAGGGCGCGCGCTCGATTCCCAGCCTTTCGCGCAGATCCTCCCTGCAACGCTCCATCTCCCACCGAGCCTCCGCCGACGATACCATCGCCAGGAGAGAGTGCGAGTAGGTGTGAGCACCGATCTCGACTCCCGCGGCCTGCAGCTCGCGTGCATCGTCCCAGGTCAGCATCCGGTCACGTGGCGCCTCGACGTCGAGGCTGACGCTCAGGTCATCCAGGACCCGCTCGCGCTCCTCCCGACTCATCTTCTGGATGGGCGCCTTCACGGCCAGGTAGGCGGCGCGCCGCGCCGGTTCCGTCGTGAGGTCGAGAGGGGCAGGCCCGGCGATCCGGTGCCGAAGCTCCGTCTTGGTCGTGCGTTGAAACAGCACTCCCAGCCTCTGTGACCACGGCAGGGCCCCGCTCGTCAGCGCACCCGTCACGACGAACACGGTCGCCGGCACCCGGTACCGGGCGAATATCGCGGCTCCCGGGTCGAGGTTGTCCCTGAACCCGTCGTCGAACGTCAGTACGACGGCCCGCCGCGGCACGGGTCGGCCGTCTTCCAGGCAGGACGTCACTTCCCTCAATGGGACAACCTCGTAGTGACGCGTCAGGTACTCGATCTGCTCTTCCAGGTACCGGGGCGGGAGTCCCTGCAGGTAGCCCTCGTCGTCGTCCCCGATCCTGTGCCCGTACAGGATCGTCGTGCCTTCCTTCGGAAACACCGCTCGCCCGAAGGCGGACAACCCCATCCCGACAACCGCCTTGCTCAAGGCGGACCGCACCTCGTCCTTGGGTCCCCTCACGGTGCCTTCCGGTCTCCCGACCCCTCCGTCGGGCTTCGGCGGTCGGCGTACGGTTTCAGCCGTCGCAGGCCCCTTTCGAGGGCGTCCCGAACCCGTTCATTGGCGCAGGCATTCCTGTAGTACTCGCCCGGCTCGAATCGCCACGCGTTCTTCTCCTCCTCCCGGAGCCAGCGCCCCCGATTCCCCGCCCCGCGGTCCAGGTTCGCTTCCCTTATCGACCCGAAGACGGTCTGGAGCTCGTTCACGAGGAGTCTTCCGTCGAGCGTCTCGAACACATCGACGTCCATGCTCCGGAATCCACCCCGGTCCGTGATGTCCTGCACGAAGTCCAGAAGCTCTTCCGAGGGCTTTGCCCAGCCGACGACCCCGGAACCGCTGTGGAAGTCGCCCCGTCGCTCCTTGAGTCTGCACAAGAACGAATCGCCGATACGGACGACCCTCCACTCCCGCACGTCCGGGCGGTACTCCTGCAGAATGGCGCTGCCCCATTCGCGGTCACGCCTGTCCGTACCGCCGGAGACCACTCCGCGTGCGAACGCGCGACGTACGATGCGGAGCAGGGCGGCCCTGGAGCGAACGATCTGCACGCCGCTGGACGCAGCGCCGAAGCTCG
>JACRCS010000004.1 GCA_016218905.1 Deltaproteobacteria bacterium | reverse complement strand
GGCGAGCTCGAGGAACTTGTAGGCGGCGAAGCGGGCCGCGGAGAAGCCGAGGCCCGTCGCGCAGAAAGTCGCGGCGGAGCCCGGCGGCGCCACGCTCCAGAGCGCCGCGGCCGCGGCGCCGGCGCCGGCCGCCGCTTCCCCGGAGGCGGCGAGCTCCGCGAGGGCGCCTTCCAGCGAGGCTCGCGGCGAGCCCCTGCCGGAGGGCGCCAGATCCTCCCACGCGAGGGCGAGCAGGGCCAGGGCGAGCTCGGCCGCTCCGTAAGTCTTCGTCTGGGCCACCGGCCGCTGATAGCCGATGTAGCGCGCGGCCTCCGGGTCGGCGTAGTCGGTCCGATGGAGCGCCTCCTCGGGCGCCGTGCCGAGGACCAGGCGCTCCTGGGCCGCCTGGGCCAGGGGCGAGTCGGCGTCGTCGGTGACCGCGAGGACGGTGCTCCCGGCCTTGCGGGCGGCGCGCACCGCCTCGAGCACTCGCGGCGTTCGCCCCGAGATGCTCAGGGCCACGAGGAGGGTCTCGGGACCGAGCAGGTAGGAGTACGCGCGGGAGGCCTCCATCGCCGGGAGGGCCCGCACTTCGAAGCGGGTGCGGAGACCGGTCAGAGCGGCGCCGTACTCTGCGGCCGCGTGGCAGTCCCCGCACCCGGCGAGGAGGATCCGGCGCAGGCCCGGAGCCGCGACGGCGCGGGCGAGCGCCTCGAGCTCGGGGCGGCGGCGCCAGAGCTGTCCCCACGTCTCCAACTGTTCCCTGAGCTCGAGGCCCATGGCGTCGGTCTCGGGTGGGCACATGGTCGGATCTCCGGTCGAGGTGCCTCGGTCCGAGGCTTTGAGTGTAGCGGGCTTGCCGGACGCTGCCAGACCGTCTACAACGGAAGCTACGAAGGAGGAGAGAGGATGGACAAGAAGATCGCCATTTCGGCCGGGCTCTTTTCGCCCACCATGCCCGTCGCGCTGGCGGGCGCGCTCGTCGACGGGAAGCCGAACTTTCTCACGGTCGCCTGGCTCGCCCGTGTCAACTTCGATCCGCCCATGGTCGCCATCGCCCTCAACGCCGGTCACCTGACGCCGAGGGGCATCGTCGCGAACAAGACGTTCTCGGTCTGCCTCCCCGGCCTCGACCTCCTCGAGAAGACCGACTACTGCGGGATTGTTTCCGGCTCACGGGCGGACAAGTCGGATCTCTTCCGCGCCTTCTACGGGCAACTGGAGACCGCGCCGATGATCGAGGAGTGTCCGCTCTGCGCCGAATGCGTCCTGGCGGAGACGGTCCAGCTCCCTTCGAACCTCCTCTTCATCGGGACCGTCGCCGCCGTCTACGCCGACCCCGCGGTCCTCACGGAAGGCCAGCCCGATCCCGAGAAGCTCAAGAGTCTGCTCCTCACGATGCCCGACAACCGGTACTGGACCCTGGGTGCGCCCGTGGGAAAGGCGTGGAGCTCCGGACGCTCTTTCCCGGAGCGGCAGGGAGGGTCCCGGTGAAGGAGCCCTGGCCGACCGCCGCGGCGTTCCTTCCGGAGGGCTCGCAGACGCTGGAGAAGCTCCGGGAGGCGGCTACCGGCTGCCGCGGCTGCGACCTCTGGGAACGCGGGACGCAGACCGTCTTCGGCGCGGGCCGGCCGGGCGCCCGGGTCCTCTTCGTGGGCGAGCAGCCGGGGAACGACGAGGACCGCAAGGGGCTGCCGTTCGTGGGCCCGGCCGGCCGCGTGCTCGACCAGGCGATGGACGAGGCGGGGATCGACCGGAGCGCCGCCTACGTCACGAACGTCGTCAAGCACTTCAAGTGGGTCCAGAAGGGGAAGCTCCGGATCCACCAGAAGCCGAGCTCCCGCGAGATCGGCGCCTGCCTTCCGTGGCTCCAGGCCGAGATGGAGCTCGTGCGGCCTGAGGTCCTCGTCTGCCTGGGAGCCACCGCCGCCCAGGCCCTCCTCGGAAGGGACTTCCGGGTAACCCGCCAACGGGGCATCCTGCTCGAGAGGGAGGGAGGCCCGCGCTACCTGGCGACCGTCCACCCCTCCTCCATCCTCCGCGCGCCCGACGACGACGCCCGCCGCGAGCAGCAGGAGCTCTTCGTCGAGGATCTCAGGAAGGTGGCCGCGGCGATCGCGCGGTGAGGTGGGTGGCGGCGGGAGTTCTCCTGCTGCAGTTTAGGGATCCTGTCGACCTTTCGGACATGGGGAGGCCGAGGCGCAGACGAGGTATCGGGACTTCGCCCCGGAGCCTCTCCTCCTTCCCAGGGTGGGAGGAGGCGCTTTGCCCCTCAACCACTCATCAGCTTCCCGGGTTCAGTGGGAGGCGAGTGATTTGTTGGGTTTCGTTCCTCAACCCAACCTACTTGGCTCTATACCTCATGCTACCCCGCCCAGCAGGGCTACCCAACCTTCGACTATGGAAAGGTCGTCTCGCCAGAGTGAGCGGCACGAGTTTCGGGGATCGTGCAGGCCCGTGCCCAGGCGTGCCGAAGAAGTCGGTGGCCTACCGGCTGTAGGTCGGGGCTTGCCCCGACGTCTCCCGGTGCGCGGAGCCGGCTCCCGGCGGGGCGAGCCGCGCTACGGATTTGTGCCGGGCCTTGTCCGCCGGAGCGCGCTACCCGTCCAGGCGCACTCGGGGACTGGTCGGTTTGGTAGGTTCCAGGGCTGGTGCCGCGGGGGGGGGGGGGACTGCCCGGCGCGGCAACCCCATGGGGCCTCCTGCTTAAGGAGCGATGCCAAGGGCGGCCGCCATTTGGGTGACGGATTTCGGGTGCAGGGAGCTCTGACTCCCCTCAACCGGGCCTTCCAGTTCCCCAATCAAGACCTGACGCGAACGTGCCGTAAAAAGCCCGGAGAGGGCGGAAGGCGGAGCGGCAGATCGCCTCGGTCTGCCGGGGTCCGCGGGCCTTCGCGGAGGTCCGGATGGCAAAACGAATAGGGGAGCTCCTCGTCGAGGCGAGGGTCCTCGCGCCCGAGCGGCTCGCCGAGGCGGTGGCGGAGCAGGAGAAGACGGGCGAGCGGCTCGGCAGCATCCTCATCCGGCGCGGTTTCGTGGCCGTGGAGGACCTGGAGGCCGTCCTCTCGCGGCAGCACTCGGTCGCCACGATCAGCCTCGAGAAGTATGCGGTCGCTCCCAACGTCGTGAAGCTCGTGCCGCAGAAGTTCATGCGGAAGAACCACGTCGTGCCGCTGGAGGTCCACGAGCGGGTCCTCACGGTCGCCATGGCCAACCCCCACGACTACCGCCTCGTCGATGAGCTCCGGTTCATGACGGGGATGCGGGTCGCGCCCGTGGTCTCGTCGGTGCACAGCATCACCGCCAAGATTCGCGAGCTCTTCCCCTCGAGCGCCGGCCTCGAGGAGGCGCTGGAGGTCAAATCCCAGAAGGACCTGGAGATCATCACTGCCGAGGCCGCCTCGAAGGAGACGAACCTGGAGGAGGCAGTGGAGTCGGCGTCCGAGGCGCCGGTGGTCCGGATGGTGGACGCCATCGTGCTGGCGGCCGTCTCGAACGGGGCCACCCACGTCCACCTCACCCCCCGGGAGGATGGCATCGACGTGCGGCTTCGGGTGAACGGGATGCTCCAGCCGCTCGTCAGCCCCCCCAAGGAGATCGCCCAGAACGTCGTCAACCGGATCAAGGTGCTCGCCGGGATCGACATCCTGCAGCACCGGGTTCCGAGCGGGGGGTTCTTCCGGGTGCGCTCCGAGAACCAGTTCTACGACATCGACGTCTCGACCTTCCCCATGACCCACCGGGAGCAGGTGGTCCTCGCGTTCCAGCAGCCCTTTTCCAAGGAGAAGCTGCGGCTCGAGAACCTCGGCATGGTCCCGGCGATGCTCGAGCGCTACCGCGGGATCCTCCAGCTCAGCCGGGGCCTCGTGATCGTGGTCGGCCCCCACGGCAGTGGCAAGACCTCCACCCTCTATGCGACGCTCAACGAGCTCAAGAGCCCGGGCCGGGCGACGGTCACCTACGAGAATCCGATCAAGAACCGGCTCTCCGGGATCAATCAGGCCGAGCCCAACGAGCGCGCCGGCGTGAGCTACGTCGACGGCGTGAGGGCGCTCCTGCGGCAGGACCTCGATCACCTCATGATCGGCGATGCCACGACGCCGGAGGCGCTCACCGCGGCCATGGACGCGGCGTTGGGCCGCACGCTCGTCTTCACGCGGGTGATCTTCCACCACACCGTGGGCGTGGTCCCCATGCTCGTCGAGCAGGGCGTGCCGCTCTTCTCGATGTACTCGGCCCTGAAGGCCGTCCTCGGGCAGCGGCTCGTGCGGCGGCTCTGCACCTCCTGCCGCGAGCTCTTCGAGCCTCCGGAGCCGATCAAGGCCGAGCTGCGCCAGGCCACGGGCCTGCCGGACCCGAAGCTCCATCGCGCCGTGGGCTGCGCCAAGTGCGACCTGACGGGCTATCGGGGACGGGTGGGAGTCTTCGAGCTCTTCGTGCCGGACGACCCGATCCGGGACCTGATCGTCTCCGGCGCCCCGGCGGAGCGCCTCCAGGACGCGGCTTGGGGAGCCGGGCTCCGCTCCTTCCTGGAAGACGGCCTTACGAAGGCCGCCGAGGGCGTGACCACCTACGCGGAGGTCCGCGGGATCCAGTAGGTCGGGGCTTGCCCCGACGTCTTGTGGGCGGGTGGAACGGCTCCCCGGCGGGGCAAGCCCCGCCCTACGGAGCGTGATAACTCATTGGTGCGGGACGAGCGCCCGGAAGGCGAACGCCGCGGCGCCGACGACCCCCGCTTCTCCCCCGAGCTTTGCCCGGCAGACCTCCACCGCCTGGGCCGCGGTCGCCAGGGCCCTCTCCGGGAGTCCGCGCCGGACCCGCTCCACCAGATCGGGGAGGCCTTCTACCACGCCTCCGCCGAGGATCAGGCGGGCGGGGTTGAACGCGTTGGCGAGGCTCGCGGCGCCGGCGACCAGGGCGTCGCCGGCCTCCTCCACCAGCCTCGCGGCGAGGGGGTCCCCCTGTCCGCAGGCGAGGGCCACATCCTTGGCCGTGATCCGGTCCACTCTCCCGCCCGCCAGCCGGGGCAGGGCCGCGCCCGCTTTCCGATCC
>JACRCS010000956.1 GCA_016218905.1 Deltaproteobacteria bacterium | reverse complement strand
GTGAACGACCGCCTGCGAGTAGTGGCCAGCGGGCTGGGGGGCGTGGGGGGTCTGAATCGTCCTCATACCCTATAGGCTGGGCGGTGCCGCCCGGTCCCGTCAAGGGGCCATGGGGTCAGGTCTTGATTTTCCACTATAGCCTTCGGCTATAGTGGAAAATCAAGACCTGACCCCGTCCTCAGCTATGATCACGGCATGATTGGAGTCTTCGCCCCGCTGCCGACGCCGTTCCGGGAGGACGGGGGGCTCGAGTTCGGGCTCCTGTTGGCTCTCGTAGAGAGGCTGAACGGAACCGGGCTTTCGGGGTATCTCGCGCTCGGATCGAACGGCGAGGCGGTGCACGTCGACGAGGAGGAGGCCGAGCGCGTCGTGAGGACGGTGCGCGCGGCGGCGGCACTGGGGAAGGTCCTCCTCGCGGGCACCGGGCGGCTCTCGACGCGCGCCACGATCGAGGCGACGAAGCGGGCGGCGGGAGCCGGGGCCGACGCCGTCCTCGTCGTGACTCCCTTCTTCTTCAAGGGTTCGATGTCGGTGGACGCGCTCGTGGCCCACTTCGAGGCGGTCGCCGAGGCCTCACCGGTGCCCATCCTCGCCTACAACGTTCCGGCGAACACGGGGGTGAACGCCCCGCCGCCCGCCGTCGCGCGGATCGCGACGCACCCGAACGTCGTCGGCGTGAAGGACAGCTCCGGGGACATCGGGCAGCTCGCCGAGCTCGTCCGCCTCGCGCCCGAGGGAAAGCCGTTCGACGTCTTCGCGGGGAACCACGGCGCCGCGCTGCCGGGGTACGCCGTCGGGGCCGCCGGGGCGATCCTGGCTGTCGCGAACGTCGCCCCGGCCGAGTGCGTCGCGATCCGCGAGGCGTTCCTCGCGGGGCGTCTCGACGAGGCGCGCGCGCTCCACCTGCGCCTCCTCCCTCTCGCCCGCGCCGTGACGAGCCAGTTTGGCGTCCCGGGCCTGAAGGCGGCGCTCGAGATGCTCGGACGCCCGGCCGGCCTTCCCAGGCGTCCGCTCCTGCCTCTCGCAGCCGGGCCGCGAGAGGAGGTTCGGCTGAGCCTCCTGGAGGCGGGGTTCCTTCCCCGCTGAAACGCCCCCGGTTTCGCTTGCCGGGTCCTCGGGAGGACGAGAGAATCAGGGGCACGGTCCTTGCCGTGACGAGGTCGTATTGAGCCTTTCCGGCATTCCCGCCAGGGGCGTTCCCCTCGGCCTGCGCCTGGGCCTGACGACTTCCATCATCGTGACGCTCGTCCTGGGCGTCCTGACCGGGGTCGTCCAGAAACGCGAGATCGAGCGAGGGCGCGAGGACCGCCGCCTCCTCCTCGAGCAGACGCTCGCGCCCCTGGCGGCCGACGTCGAGGAGGCGACCGACCTCCCGACCGTTCAGGCGCGCCTCTCCCATTTCCAGGTCGCGTACTTCTCCAGGGGGCATGGGAGCGTGAGGGTCGTCCTCCTCGATTCGGCGGGACGCGTCGTCGCGAGCCCGCTCACCGGCCCGACCGAGCAGGCGCCGAAGGACTCGTTGACGGCGCGCGTCCCCATCCGGTCACGGCTCCTCCCCGGCAGCCGGGGCGAGCTCGAGATCTGGCAGGACGAGACCCGTTTCCGCGAGATGGCCTCCCGCCGCTGGAGGCAGTGGCTCCTCTCCCTCGGGGTGGCGGCCGTCTGCATCCTCGCCTCCCTCTACTTCGCCTACGTCCTCCTCATCGAACGGCCCCTCCGGCGCCTCCTCGAGGGGGTGAAGCAGATGGAGCAGGGGTACTGGAGCGGCCTCGAGATCCCGCGCGGCGCCTGGGAGATGCGCTGGCTTGCCTACCGTTTCCGGAATCTCGGGACGCAGCTCGAGGAGACGGTCCGCAGGCTCGTGGAGGCGGAGCGCCGGACCTACGCGGGTCTCCGCGGTGTGCCGGCCCCGGCGCCGCCCGCCCGCCCGGCCGTGGAGGGCGCCTCGGCCGGGGCGTCGATGCAGGAGGAGGCCTTCCGGAAGAAGATTCTCCGCCGTTACCTCGTCGCCCGCTGCCGCTTCCTAGAGACGCGCGATCCTTCCGACCCGGCCGCACGCGCCGCGGCCTACGAGGTCTGGGAGAGGGATGTCCACGAGGCGCAGCGCCTCGGCGAGAGCCCCCTGAAGTCGCGCCTCGAGGACGCCGCCTTCCGGATCCTCGAGCCGGACGCCTGGGCGGACGTGAGCCGGCGCGCCGCGGGCCTGACCTCCTCGCGAAAGAAGTGGATCCGCGACCGCGAGGCCGAGCTGAAGGGCGCGCTCGCGGAGGCGGGCGTCAAGCCACGGGCTCTGCAGCACCGCATCAAGCACCTCGCCGGCATCTGGCGAAAGATGAAGTCGAAGGGGCTCGCGATCGAGCAGATCCACGACATCTTCGCCTTCCGCATCCTCCTGGAGACCGAGGAGGAGTGCTACCTGGCGCTGTCGGCCCTTCACCACCGCTTCGAGGCGCTCCTCCTCCGCTTCAAGGACTACATCGCCGAGCCGAAGGAGAACGGCTACCAGAGCCTCCACACGTGCAGTCGTGCCCCCGGCGGCCTCGTCTACGAGGTTCAGATCCGGACCGTGGCGATGCACGCGCAGGCCGAGGGAGGCGTCGCGGCCCACTGGAAGTACAAGAAGGACGGCACCGTCGAGATCGAAGAGGACGACTCTCCGCAAGGGGTCCTCGTCAGCCTCACGGACGCCCTCCGGCGCCGCGGCATCGGCCGCTGAGCCCCGTAGGCACCCTGCCGCTATCCCGCGCGATTCCTCTTCTTACCACTCGACCCGGAAGGCCACCTTCGGGCCGCTCCGCGAGTCGTGGGGGAGCTTCGGAGACGTCCGCCAGGGGCCCCGCCAGCCGACGACAGGAGGCCGGGGTCAGCCCCTGGGGGGCGCCTTCTCCGGGTCCCGGCCTTCCGACCAGAACTCCGCCCGCGTGACGCCGGCCAGGCAGCCGGAGAACATCTTCAGGTGTCCGAGGTTGTCCTTGTCGAACGTCGCCTCGACCAGGAGGTACTTCCCGTTGAGCTTCTTCGTTTCGTCGTTGATCGGAAGGTCCATCCAGAGACCGTTCTTCGTCACGGCGTTCCGGACGTCGTCAGGCGAAACGTAGAGGGCCTTGTGCTCGAACTCCACGGCGCCGTAGCCGACCACGCGGACCTTCTTGCCGTGGTACTTCTCCGGGACCTGGATCAGCCGGATCAACGAGATGAACTCGATCTCAGACATCGCATTCCCTTCATATCGGCCCCGCGCTCCGCTTCCCCGCGCGAGGGCCGC
>JACRCS010000955.1 GCA_016218905.1 Deltaproteobacteria bacterium | reverse complement strand
TCTCGAACTCGACGTCGGAGAGCCCCCGGCGCTGGTCGACGGGGTTGATCTGATCCATCAGGCGGAAGCCGTCGGACTCACCCCAGGCGACGATCTGCTTTCCGGCGCGGACGAAGAGGTTTCCGGGCGCCCAGGTGGCGTGGGCCTCGTGGAGCATCTTGTCCCAGCCGGTGTCGAGGAAGAGCTCGTCGCGGCTCTGGTCGAACTCCCGGTCCTTCCAGTCGCTCTTGTCGTCGAGGATGGGGTAGGCCCAATCCGCCGTGACCTTACCGGACGCGTAGAGCTTGAAGTCGGGCCCGGGTCGCCACTGGCCTTCCACCAGCGCCTGGAAGATCGCGGAGTTAAAGCCGGTCTTGTTGTTGAAGTCGCCCTCTGCGATCCCGAAGGTGGCGCCCTGATTGATGTAGCCCATGACGCTCGCAGGCTTGCCGGCCAGCGTGAACTCGCCCGTCAGGCCCGGGCCGGCCGCTAGGAGGACCCCGATTCCGCCAAGGAGACGACCCAGCCACAACCGCTTCCTCATCTACTCTCTCCTCTCCCCCGTTGGTGGTTACGAACCGGCGACGGTGCCCGCGTTCTCGATGGCTGCTACCCCGTCCCGCTTCTCCTCCCGGGCCCCGCGCGCGATGAATGCCGGCTTGACCAGCACGAGCAGCAGCGGGTGGAGGGTGAAAGCGGAGATCATGTTCGTGGCGAGGAGCAGCGCCAGGAAGAAGCCCATCTGGGCCTGGAACTTGAGGGCCGAAACGAAATACCAAAGGAGAACGGGCAGGATGAGCGTCCCGGCCGTGAAGACGATGCCTTTTCCGCAGGTGCGCACCGCCGCCAGCACCGCCTGCTTGTGGTCCCGATACCGGGGGTACTCCTCCATGCAGCGGCTGTAGAGGTAGATCGCGAAGTCCACCCCGACGCCCACGCCGACGGCCGCGCACGGGAGCGTGTTCACCGACAGGCCGATGTTCATCAGGGACATGTACGCCGCGGCGACGAGGTTCGAGAGGACGAGCGGCAGGGTGAGCATCAGCCCGGCCACGAGGGACCGGAAGGCGATCGTGCACATGAGGAAGATCGCGATCAGGACCAGGGAGTCCATGAGCGCGTGGGAACGCTGCATCTCCTCGTTGAGCGCGATCTCCATCCCCACCGAGTCGCCGGCCAGATGGAAGCTGCCCCTGGCCGTCTTCATGGGGTGCTCTTTGAAGAAGGCGTAGGCCGCGTCCCGGATCCGGATCATGTTGTCCGAGGTGTGGTCGGCGAAGAAGAGCGTGATCTGGGCGCGCTCGAGGGTCCCATCCATGAACCGGCCGAGGGTGCCCCGGTCGACGCTGTTGCGGATGTAGCCCAAAAGCCCCGTCAGGGCCTGCTCCTCCCGCGGGAGCTGGTACCAGAGCACGTCGCCGTCATGAAAGGTGACGTTGAGCATCTTCGCCATGTTGACGATCGCGGCCGAGGACTTGTAGATGTCCGGCAGCTGCGTCGCCATGTGGCGGTCGAAGGCCTGGAAGGTGTGGAGGACCTCCGGGTCGTAGACCGACTCCCGGTCTCCCTCGTAGAAGAGCTGGAAGGTCTCCGACGAGGCGTCGAAGGTCTGGTTGATCACCGCCTGGTCGATGTTGTACGGGTGGTTGGGCCAGAGGATCGGCGACCCGGGGGTGGGATCACCCACCTTGAGCTTCGAGGTCTGCCAGGCGCCGAGCACGACGATCGCCAGGACGCCCAGGAGGACCAGGTACCGGCCGGCGCCCACCGAGAACGCGGCCACGGCGGCGTTGAGCTTCGCGAGCCACTGCTCCTTCTCGAGTTCCTGGTCGACCGCCCGCTTCCGGATCGGGAGCACGCTGCAGATGAGCGGCACCAGGGTCCCGGAGAGGACGATCGTGGCCATCCAGAAGCTCATCAGGATCGCGAGCTGCTGCATCAGGACGATCTTCGCCAGCGCGAGCACGGAGAAGCCGACCACGTCGGTCGCCACCGCCGCGAGGTTCGGCATGGCCATGGCGCGCATCGTTTCGTACGTGGCCAGGTCCCGGTCGCCGCTCGCGTGGAACTCCTCGATGAACCGGTGGGTGATCTGGACGGAGTTCGACACCATCCGCGCGCCGATCAGGAAGGCCAGCACGTAGAGGAGCGGGCTGAAGTTGATCCCGGTCCAGCCGATGAACCCGAGCCCGAGGCCCGTGCAGATCGCGGCCATGGCGAGCGGCGCGACGAGGCCGACGACGTTTCGGAAGAGCGCGAAGAGCACGGCCAGCATGAAGGCCACGCTGAACCCGAAGACCCAGTACATCTGGACCTTGTGGCTGTAGATCCAGCCCATGAGCATCGGGTAGCCCACCACGTGGAGGCTCGTCTTCGCGTCTCCGAAGTCGCCCTGGACCTTCCGCAGGAGCTGGAACGCCCGCTCGTAGGAGATGTTCTCCTTGAACTGGGTGAGGATGAGGGCGGCCGTCCCATCGCGGGAGACGAGAATCCCGTTGTAGGCCGGGTTGGAGAAGATGTGCTTCTTTAGGAGCTTCATCTCCTCCGGCGAGCTCGGGACTTCCGGCCACATGAGGGCCTCGATGGAGATCTCGCCCTTGCTGAGCGTCTTCACCACCTTCGACGAGTGGGTGGCGATGGAAACGGTCAGGACGCGGTACGCCTCGTCCCAGAGGACGATCTCGTCGGTGATCTTCTTCACCTTCCCGAGGGTCTCGGGATTGAAGATGTCCCCGTTCTTCGCCTTGACGGCGATCGCGACCGCGGACCCGCCGCCCCCGAAGACCTGGGCGAACTTCATGTTCAATTTGAGATACGGGTGGTCGTACGGGAACATGTGCTGGAGGATCACGTCCGTGTGCATCCGCGTGATCCCGACGGAGAAGAGTCCCACGAGCACCAGGGACACGGCGAGCACCCGGGCGCGGCGCCGGCAGGCCCACGCGAAGAGGCGGTCGGTTTTCGTCTGCGTCGTCATCTGTCTGCTCCCTGACTGCTTCGCTCAGCGCCGCGCGAGCCGCGACGAGGTCGCCTTCGTGTCCGAGACGTAGATCCATCCCCCCTGCCCCACCGCCACGAACCCCTGGTCCGCGCGCCGGGCGACCCGGTAGAGCCAGCCGTACCGGATGGAAGGCTCCGTCTGAACCGGACGCCACGTGGCGCCGCCGTCGGAGGTGAGGAGCAGGGTCGCGTCCCCTACCACCGCGACGCCCTGGGGACCGTTGCGCACGCCGAAGAGGTGGGTCTTCGGCAGCCCCTTCACCGGCTGCCAGCTCTTCCCGCCGTCGGCGGTCTTCGCGGCGTACCCGTCGATTCCGACCGCCCAGGCGGTCTTCGGGTCGATCGCGGTGACGTCGAAGAGGAAGTTCCCCCCGACCACCTCTCCCGTGTCGTCGTCGATGCGGAACTCGCCCGCCTGGTGGGACCAGGTCTTCCCGCCGTCGGCGGTGTGGTAGACGAAGCCGTACTCGCCCGCCGCCCAGCCGTTCTGCTCGTCGCAGAAGGAGACGCTCTTCAGGATGAAGTCCTGATCGTGAAACTGGACGGCCCAGGTCCTGCCGCCGTCGGTCGTGGCGAGGATGTGGGTCCGCTCGGTGACGATCCAGCCCTTCTCCTTGGTGACGAACTGGACGCCCATGAGGAAGTAGGGGACCGGGCTCTTCTGCTTCTCCCAGGTCTTCCCGCCGTCGGCCGTGTGGAGGATCGTGCCGCTGTCGCCGACGGCCCAGCCGTTGCGCGCGTCCACGAAGGAGATGGAGGTGAGGGTGTAGTCGGTCCCGGTGGCCTGCCGGGTCCAGGTGGCGCCGCCGTCGCCGGTGTGGAGCACGGTCCCCCAGCGGCCGCAGGCCCAGCCCTCCTGTTGGGTCGGGAAGGTAACGGAGAAGAGGTCGTCGAGCCGAGGTCCGGCTAAGGCCGGGAGGGCCAGGAGGAGTACCCCCACGGCGGCGAGTAATGAGAGCCGTCCCCTTTGATACATGAACCACCTCCGATGTTCATTCGCAGCCTAAAACATCGTTCGCCTTAGAGCCCGGGAGACTGTCTACCCCCGGAGAGCGTCTTTCCCTCGATGCTCCGGGTGACCGTTCCAGCTCGTACGGAGAGTCTCGCGACGACTTTCGAGGATTTTGGCTGTCCGTTCGGCCAGCGAGAATACCTGGAAACCAGTATTCGTTCGGCCAATCTGAAGTCCTATTCTCTTGGCGTATCGCAGACGCTGTCTTCGCCCAGAAGGCGAAACACCGTCTTCTGGGAGCGCTCCACCTGGTGGGAATCGTCTTCGACCATTCGGACGGCGGCATGGGCCCTGTTCGCAGCCGATGCGATTTCCTCCTCACAGCGCTGTCGCGGCACCAGCGGACCACGCCCAGTGGCTCGTGGTCGTGCTGAGTGATCTTTCGAGGATGAGACGTGCTTTGCTCCCTCGGGAGGTTGCCGGACGCAGATAGGAGATGTCCGCCATGGGAACGGGAGTACAGGTGGCACGAGGAGCTGAGACTCGTGGAGGAGCTTGCGGAGAAAGCGGTGAGAACCGCTCGCGGCTCTCGGGAGGCGCCTTTCTGGTTCGCGAGACTTGCATCCTCGACGTCTTTACGCCCGAGGACTTCACGGCCGAGCAGCATCAGTACGCCAACACGGCTCGCGACTTCATGGTGAACGAGGTCCTCCCCCATTCCGACCGGATCGAGGAGAAGGACTTTGAACTGTCGCTAGAGCTGATGCGCGCGGCGGGCGAGCTGGGGCTCCTCATGGCCGACGTGCCGGAGGAGTACGGTGGGCTCGCCCTGGACAAGACCTCCAGCGCGCTCATCTACGAGAACCTCTCGGGCCAGACCTCCTTTCAGACCCTCTGCGGGGTCCACTCGAGCATCGGCAGCCTGCCCATCGTCTACTACGGAACGCCCGAGCAGAAGGAGCGGTATGTGCCCTCCCTCGCCACGGGTGAGTTGATCGGCTGCTACTGCCTCACCGAGCCGGCCGCCGGGTCGGATGCCCTCGCGTGCCGTACGAAGGCGGTGCTCTCAGCGGACGGCACTCACTACGTCCTGAACGGGACGAAGCAGTTCATCAGCAACGGCGGGGTAGCGGACGTCTTCACGGTCTTCGCCAAGGTGGATGGGAAGGACTTCACGGCCTTCATCGTCGACCGGGACACACCGGGCCTCTCCACCGGCCCCGAGGAGCACAAGATGGGGCTGCGGGGCAGCTCGACCACCAACGTCATCCTCGCGGACGCGCGGGTGCCGGTGGGGAATGTGCTCGGAGAGATCGGCAAGGGCCACAAGATCGCCTTCAACATCCTGAACTTCGGCCGCCTGAAGGTCGGTGGGGTCCAGTCGACCGGCTACTGCAAGCTCGCCCTGGAAGCGAGCCTCGCCTACTGCCTGGAACGAAAGCAGTTCGGCAGGCGTCTGGCTGACTTAGGCGCGATTCGCGAGAAGCTGGCCGAAATGCTGGTTCGGACGTACGTGGTCGAGTCGGCTACCTACCGGACCCTCGGGCTCATTCAGGCGCACATAGACGCGAGCGGAAACCACGATGGGGCGGCTGTGCTCGCGGCGGGCGAGCAGTACCAGGTCGAGTGCGCTCTGGTGAAGGTTTCGGGGACCGAAATCCTCGACTTCGTTGTAGACGAGGCGGTTCAGTGTTTCGGCGGGTACGGCTACTGCTCGGAATATCCCGTCGAGCGCTACTATCGGGATGCCCGGATCAACCGGATCTTCGAAGGAACCAACGAGATCAACCGGATCTTCGCGGCGTCGGCGCTCTTGCGCCTGGGAGCGGCGGGCAGACTCCCGCTCGCCGGCGTCGAGACGGCCCGAGCCGAAGGACCCCTCGCCTCTGAAGAGAGGATCGTCGCGACGCTCAAGCGCCTCTGCCTGCTCGCGATGAGGGCCGCAGAGGAGAAGCACGGGAAGGCGATCGCGGAGCAGCAGCCACTCCTGACGCGCATCGCCGATCTCGCCGCACTCGCTTACACCGCCCAGTCTGCACTGCTGCGTGCCCAGAAGGACGTGGGCCGCCGCGGAGCCGAGGCGGCCGGGATTCCCGTGGCGGCCGCGCGCATCGCGTGCGAGGAGGCGGCCCGCCAGGCCGAACGCTTCGGCCTCGATCTGGTCACGGCGCTCCGCGGGACACCGGCGGAGGCCTCCCTGGCAGCCGGCCTCGCCGAGCTTTCGGCCCGGAGTTCCTCGGACCTGATCGCGCTTCGGGAAACGATCGCGTCGAGGCTCGTCGAATGCGAACGCGTGGTCCTCTGATCCCCGACTGAGACCAACACCACCAACCAGCTTCACCGGAGAGGACCATGTCCGTTATTCGAAGAGCAGCCGTCCTGGGCGCGGGCGCGATGGGGAGCGGAATCGCCGCGCTCCTCGCCAACGCCGGCATTCCGACCCTCCTCCTCGACATCGTCCCGGGAGAGATCACCGATGAAGAACGGAAGAAGGGCTGGGACCTCACTCATCCGCGGGTGCGGAACCGCTTCTCGGAGAAAGGGCTGGAAGCGGCTCGACGAGCCAGGCTCGCGCCCTTCGCCCACCCAGCGCGCGCCGGCCTTGTCACGCCAGGAAACCTGGAGGACGACCTTCCGGCGCTCCGGGAGGTGGATTGGGTCGTGGAGGCCATCGTCGAGCGGCTCGACGTCAAAGTCGGTCTGCTCCTGCGGGTCTCCGAGCACCTGTCTCCCGGTGCCGTGCTCACGACGAACACCTCGGGCCTCTCGGTGAACGCCATGGCCGAGGCGCTCCCCGAGACGGTGAAGCCCCGCTTCTTCGGAACGCACTTCTTCAACCCTCCTCGGTACATGCACCTCCTTGAGCTCGTGCCGGGCACGAACACTTCGACGGAAGTCCTGAAAGGATTCCAGGAGTTCGCGGAGACCCGCCTCGGAAAGGGCGTCGTCATCGCCAAGGACACCCCTAACTTCGTCGCGAATCGAATCGGGATCTTCTCCACCGTGTACGCGATCAACGCCATGGAGAAGCACGGCCTCGGTATCGAGGAGGTGGACGCCGTCACGGGCAAAGCCCTGGGCCGAGCCTCTTCGGCGACCTTCGGAACCGTGGACCTCGCCGGCATCGACCTCCTGCCGCACGTCGTCCGCACTCAGCGCGAGGGAGCCCCCCGAGACGAGTGCCGCGACGAGATGACACTTCCGCCCTGGATCGAGACGATGATCGGGCGGGGGTGGTTCGGCCACAAGAGTGGGAGCGGCTTCTATAAAGATAAGAGAGCGCTCGTCTTCGACCCCGCGACGCTGAAGTACCGGCCCGCGCGCAAGGTCGCGTACGGGAGCCTTTCGGACGCCGCCAAGACGGCGGACCCTGGTGTCCGGATCGCCGGTCTCGTGCGCCGCGACGACGCGGCCGGAAGACTCGCGTGGGACGTCACGGCAGCCACGCTCGTCTATGCCGCCCATCGGATTCCGGAGATTGCCGACGACCTCGTCTCCGTGGACCGGGCCATGCGCTGGGGCTTCGCTTGGGAGCTGGGCCCCTTCGAGCTCTGGGACGCCTTGGGGGTCAAGGAGTCGGTCGAGAGAATGCTGGCCGAGGGGCGGGACGTCCCGGACTGGGTAACGGCACTGGCGTCCTCGCCCAACCCGAGGTTCTACGATGCGGCGGGGACGACGCAGCTCGCCTGGGCGCCCCGGGAGCAGGCGCATCGTCCATTCCCTTCCGATGCGCGGGCCCTACGCCTTTCGGACCGGAAGCTCTCCGGAAAGACGCTGATGGAGGACGACTGCGCGAGCCTGGTGGACCTGGGCGAGGGCGTCGCGTGCGTCGAATTCCACACGAAGATGAACACCCTGAGCGAGCCGCTCACGGCCTTTATCGAGGCAGCTCTGGACCGCGCCGGCAGGGACTACCGCGCCCTCGTCCTGGGAAATCACGGGAAGGTCTTCTCGGCCGGGGCCGACCTCAGGCCGGTGGGGGCGAGGGCTCTCGAAGGGGATTGGCAGGGGGTCGACGCGATGGTCCGCGGGGGCCAGCGGATGGTGATGAAGCTCAAGTACGCGCCCGTGCCCGTCGTGGCGGCGCCCTTCGAGCGGGTGCTGGGCGGCGGGCTCGAGGTCTGCCTCCACTCCCACCGGATCCAGGCGAGCCAGGAGGTCTCCATGGGGCTCGTCGAAGTCGGGGTGGGGCTCATCCCCGCAGCGGGGGGCACAAAGGAAGCTCTCCTGCGGACTCCGGCGCAGGCCGACGCTCCGGGCTCCCGGGCTTTCGCCCTGGTGAGGGCCTTCGAGACCATCCTGACGGCTCGCGTGACCGCCTCGGCGTGGGAGGCGTTCGACCTCGGGTTCCTCCGCGCCGGGGATGGAGTGACCATGAACCGCGACCATCTCCTCCACGCCGCCAAGTGTGCGGCCCTCTCCATGCTGGAGTGCGGCTGGCAGCCCCTGGCACCGGTCACGGTCGCTGTTATGGGACGGGACGGTCTCGCGATTCTTCGAAACAGGATCCACAACATGGCCCAGGGGCGCTACCTCTCGGATCACGACCGCGTTGTAGCGGGCAAGCTAGCCTACGTGCTCTGCGGCGGAGAGGTGGACGCGGGGACCGTCGTCGACGAGCACTACTTGCTCGATCTGGAGCGGAGGGCGTTCGTGGAGCTCTGCCGCGAGCCCAAGACGCTGGAGCGCATCGAGCACATGCTCGAAACCGGGAAACCGCTGAAGAACTGAGGGAGAATTTAGGAATTAGAATTTAGGGATTTAGGGATTTAGGGATTTAGGGATTAATAATTCCTC
>JACRCS010000954.1 GCA_016218905.1 Deltaproteobacteria bacterium | reverse complement strand
CGTCGTCGGGCCCGAAGCCTTCGACCTCTTCCAGCAGATGGACGTCGGGGACTTTCTCGGCGCCGCCGGCCCGCTCTTCCGCACACGCACGGGCGAGCTCACGCTCGAGGCGCGACAACTGCGGCTCCTGACGAAGAGCCTGCGCCCCCTGCCGGAGAAGTGGCACGGCCTCACCGACAAGGAGACCCGCTACCGGCAGCGGTACGTGGACCTCATCGCCAACCCCGAGGTCCGCCGCACCTTCGAGCTTCGCAGCCGCATGATCCAGCTCATCCGCGAGTACTTCCTGGAGCTCGACTTCCTGGAGGTCGAGACGCCGATGATGCAGCCCATCCCGGGGGGCGCCACGGCCCGGCCCTTCGTGACCCACCACAACGCGCTCGACATGACGCTCTACCTCAGGGTCGCGCCGGAGCTCTATCTGAAGAGACTCCTCGTCGGAGGTCTCGAGCGCGTCTTCGAGATCAACCGCAACTTCCGGAACGAGGGGCTCTCGAACCAGCACAACCCCGAGTTCACGATGCTCGAGTTCTATCAGGCGTACGCCACGTACGAGGACCTGATGGCGCTGACCGAGCGCCTCCTCAGCCAGGTGGCGTCGAGGCTCCTCGGGACCACCCGGATCCGCTTTCGCGGCGCCGAAATCAACCTCGCTCCGCCCTGGACCCGCCTGACGGTCAAGGAAGGGGTGCTCCGGTACGGCGAGCTCTCGGCCGCCCAGGTGGAGGATCCCGGCGAGCTGGCGGCCTACGCGCGCCGGCTCGGCGTCGACGCGGCGGGGATGACCCCGGGCAAGCTCCTCACCGAGGTCTTCGAGCAGGTGGCCGAGCCGCAGCTCGTCCAGCCCACCTTCGTCACACAGTATCCCGTGGACGTCTCTCCGCTCTCGCGCCGAAACGAGGCGCAGACCGAGTTCGTGGACCGTTTCGAGCTCTACGTGGGCGGAGCCGAGATCGCCAACGGGTTCAGCGAGCTCAACGATCCGGTGGACCAGATGGATCGTTTTCGCCAGCAGGCGGTCCAGAAGGCAGCCGGAGACGAAGAGGCGCACTGGATCGACGAGGATTACGTGAGGGCCCTCGAATACGGCATGCCTCCGGCGGCCGGCGAGGGTATCGGCATCGATCGCTTCGCCATGCTCCTCACCGACAGCCCCTCGATTCGAGACGTCATACTCTTCCCGCACATGCGGCCCGAGGACTGAAGAGGGAGATGAGGTTCCCGTACGAGCTCGGGATCGCCCTGCGCTACCTGAAGGCGGGCCGGCGCGAGCTCTTCATCTCTCTCATCACTTGGATCAGCGTCGGCGGCGTCGCCCTGGGGGTGGCGGCCCTGATTGTCGTGCTCTCCGTGATGACGGGTTTCGAGGAAGACCTGCGGGACAAGATCCTGGGCACCAACGCCCACGTGGTCGTCTCGCCGATGGGCAGCCTCCTCGCCGGACCGGCAGAAGTCGTCCGGAAGGTGCAGGCCGTACCCGGTGTCGTCGGAGCGACTCCCTTCGCGCTGAGCCAGGTCATGATTTCGGCGGGGGGAAACGTTCAGGGCGCCGTGCTCCGGGGTATCGACGTGGCCACCGCGGCCAAGGTGATCGACATCGAGCGCTTCCTCCGCCTCGGAAGGCTTCGCGATCTGGAGGGCGACGTGCCCGGCCTGCTCCTCGGCAGGGAAATGGCGAGGAATATGGGCATCTTCGTGGGCGACCGCGTCCAGGTGATCAGCCCCGTGGGGAACGCCACGCCGCTGGGGATGATCCCGCGGATCCGGAGCTTCCGGGTCGTCGGGATCTTCGCGTCCGGGATGTACGAGTACGACACCACCTTCCTCTTCGCGTCGCTCCCCGCCGCTCAGGACTTCCTGCGCCTGGGCAGGACCGTAACGGGAGTGGAGGTGAGGGTCGCCGACATCTACTCGGCACGGCGGATCGCGCGTGCGGTGGAGTCCCGCCTCGGCGCAGGCTACTTCGCCCGCGACTGGATGGAGATGAACCGCAGCCTCTTCAGCGCGCTCAAGCTGGAAAAGACCGTCATGTTCGTGATCCTCGCGCTGATCGTGCTGGTCGCCGCCTTCAACATCGCGTCCACGCTCATCATGGTCGTGCTGGAGAAGTCGAGGGAGATCGGGATCTTGAAGTCCATGGGCGCCTCGAACCGGTCGATCCGCAAGATCTTCGTGCTGGAAGGCCTGATCATCGGTGGGTTGGGAACGACCGTCGGCGTCCTCGGAGGGTGGGTGCTCTGCTTCCTGCTCAAGAAGTACCGGTTCGTCGAGCTCCCGCGGGACGTCTATTACATCGATACCCTGCCGGTCGTGATGAGCCCTACCCTCTTCGCGCTCGTCGCCTTCTGTGCCGTCGCCCTCTGCCTGGCCGCGACGGCCTACCCGTCCTGGCAGGCCTCCCGCCTCGATCCCGTCGCGACGCTCCGATATGAGTGATGGGAGTGCCCGTGTTTTCTTCGTTCCGCAGGAACAAGAGAGACGACAAGGTCGCGGCGGAGGAGCACTACTCCAAGGGCCGGTGGACCCAGGCGCTGGAGGCCTACGAGCGCCTCCTCGCCCGCGAGCCCGAGAACGTGAAGATCTTGCGGCGGGTTGCGGACCTGCGCGTCAAGGCGGGAAGGCGTGCCGAGGCGGTACACGCCTACCGCAAGGTGGCCGACCTCTTCGCGGCGACCGGCTTCCTGGTGCAGGCGATCGCCATCCAGAAGATCCTGCTCCGCCTGGATCCCGGGGCACGGGACGTCGGCCGGAAGCTCGCGGAGCTGTACGCGAAGAGGGGCTTCGCGTCCCAGCCGGCGGCGTGCGATGAGAAGAGGGAGCTCCCCCGCATCCCTCTCTTCTCGGACCTCGACGCCGAGTCCTTCCGGCAGGTGCTGGAGCGAGTCCTGCCCCGGGCGCTCGAAGCGGGCGACGTCGTCTTTCGCCAGGGCGAGCCGGGCGACTCGATCTTCATCGTCGCGTCGGGAACGGTCCGCGTCGCACGCGGAGAGCTCCCCCTGGCCGAGCTCGGGGAGGGCGAGTTCTTCGGCGAGGCGGCGTTCTTCAGCCGCGAGCCCCGAAACGCGGACGTCTCCGCCACGGGGCCCACGGAGCTCCTCGAGCTCCGGCGCGTCGACGCCGAGGCGCTCGCGGCGAAGTACCCCGGCGTCCGCGACGGCCTCGGCGCGTTCTACCGCCGGCGCGTCCTCGACGGGCTGCTGGCGTCTTCGTCGCTCTTCGGGGACCTCCCGGAAGCGGAGCGCAGGCGGATCGCCGACCTCTTCCGCGGCGTGCCGATCGCGAAGGGTGAATCCGTCGTGCGCGAAGGCGAGGCCGAGCGGGCGCTCTTTCTCGTGCTTCGTGGGCGCTTCCAGGTCACCACGGCACATCCGAACGGATCCGGCGAGGTTGCGCTCTCCGAGCTCGGGCCGGGCGAATTCTTCGGCGAAGTGGCCTTCGTGAGCGGAAGGGGGCGCTCCGCGACGGTCTCGGCCGCGGAAGAGGGAGAGGTGCTGCGCATCGAAGGAGACGACCTCGATTCCTTCGTCGAGCGGCACCCCGAGCTCGGAAGCACCTTGAGCTCGCTTCGGGACGATCGCGCGCGCGACACCATCTCGAAGGTCTTGGGACGGAAGCCGTGAGCGGGCTCCTCATCGAAGCCGAGGGCGTCCACAAGTCCTTTCCGCAAGGCCGGGGCCAGCTGGAGGTGCTGAAGGGGATCGACCTGCGGGTGGCGCGGGGCGAGTCGGTCGCGGTCGTCGGCCCCTCGGGAGCCGGCAAGTCGACCCTCCTCCACCTCCTGGGGGCCCTGGACCGGCCGAGCAACGGGCGGGTGCTCTTCCGCGGCGAAGACGTCTTTCGCCGTTCGGAACCCGAGCTCGCGCGCTTTCGGAACGGTCACGTGGGGTTCGTGTTCCAGTTTCATCACCTGCTCCCGGAGTTCACGTCCCTGGAGAACGCGGCCATGCCCGCGCGCATCGCCGGGGTCGCGCCCCGGGAGGCGGAGGCGAGGGCCCGCGAGCTGCTCGAGGCCGTAGGACTAGGAGAGCGGCTCACTCATCGCCCGGCGGAGCTCTCCGGGGGCGAGCAGCAGCGAGTCGCCCTCGCCCGGGCCCTGGTGCTGAAGCCCGAGCTCCTCCTAGCGGACGAACCCACGGGAAACCTCGACCACCGGACGGGCGAGGCGATCCACGACATCCTCGTGGACCTGAACCGGCGGCTCGGGACGACCCTCGTGGTGGTCACCCATAATCTGGAGCTCTCGCGAGCCATGGGTCGGACCGTCACGCTCATCGACGGCAGGATCGTAGGAGAAGCCACGGAAAGGATAGGAGCTTGAGGAAGCGCTGGCTCTGGTTTGGTTTGTTCCACTTGCTCCTTCCCGCGGTCTGCTGGGGGGTGCCCGCCGTCGTCACGGACGTCCAGGTGCAGGGGACGTTACGGGTCGAGCCGGGGCTCGTGCTCCAGAAGGTGAGGACGAAGCCGGGCGAGCCCTACGACCCTGCCAAGGTCCGGGAAGACATCAAGGCCGTGTACGCGCTCGGCCACTTCAAGGACGTGGTCGTGGAGCTCGACGACCAGGGGCGCCTCGTCTTCGTCGTGACGGAACGGCCCTCCCTCCGGGAGTGGAAGACCGAGGGAGCCGAGGCCATCGATGCGGAGGAGATCGGGAAGGCGGTCACGCTGAAGAAACGGGAGATCGTCGACGACGCGAAGGTGGACCAGAGCGCCAAGGCCATCCGGGACCTCTACCGGGAAAAGGGCTACTACCTCGCGCAGGTCGGGACCGAGGTCGTCGCCGTCCCCGACGGAAAGAATCAGGCCGACATCCTCTTCAAGGTCAGCGAGGGCGAGAAGGTCCGACTGAAGGACGTCAACCTCCTCGGCGTCGCTTCGGTGGAGCAGAAGGAGGTTCGCAAGTACATGGCGATGGGCCCGGCGAGCCTCTGGTCTTGGCTATCGGGTTCGGGCACCTTCAAGGAGGGCGATCTCGAACGGGACCGGGACGTGATCCGCTCCTATTACCTCAACCACGGCTACGCCGAGGTGAAGGTCCTCGAGCCCCTCACGACGCTCACAGCGGACCGGAAGTGGCTGAAGGTCGACATCCCGGTCGTCGAGGGGCTCGCGTTCACCATAGGGAGCCTGACGTTCTCCGGCGACCTCGACTTTCCGGAGGCGAAGCTGCGTGAGACGGCGGGGCTCAAGACGGGAGACACCTTCCGGAGCGAGGACTTCCGCAAGGCCACCCAGACGCTGGCCGATCTCTACGGCGAGATCGGATACGCCTTCGCGGACATCGACCCCCTGACGAAGCTCGACCGCGAGGCGCGCACGATCAACGTCGACTTCCGCATCCGCAAGGCCGAGCTGATCCGGATCGGGCGCATCGAGGTGCACGGCAACTCCAAGACCCGCGACCGCATCGTGCGCCGGGAGATGCGGCTGGCCGAGGGCGAACTGTACAACGGCGTCGCACTGCGAAGGAGCCGCAGGAGGATCGAGAACCTCGGCTACTTCGAGAAGGTCAACCTCACCACGAACCGCCGTCCCGGCACCGACCTCGTCGACATCGATATCGACGTGGAAGAGAAGTCGACGGGCGCGTTGAGCGTCGGCGCCGGGTACTCGTCCACGGACCGGGTCATCGGCATGGCGAGCGTCAGCCAGCGGAACTTCCTGGGCCTCGGCTACCAGCTCGCGCTGAACGCGAACTTCGGGAGCAGGCGCGAGACGTACTCCGTCACGTTCAACAATCCTCGCGTCTTCGATTCCGAGGTGTACGCCGGGGTGGACGTCTACAAGACATTCAACGTCTACACCGACTACACGAAGAAGGCCACAGGCGGGGACTTGAAGCTCGGGACCTCGCTCGGCGAGGATTGGAAGATCCGCTGGACTTACCGCCTGGAGCAGGCCCACATTAGCGACATCTCCAGCACGGCCCCGGCCGAGGTGTTGCAGCTCGAGCGGGACGCGCTCGTCTCCGCGCTTCGGCAGAGCGTGACGTACGACACGCGCGACAACCCGTGGGAGCCTCACGGCGGCTCTCTCGCCGAGCTCGGCATCGAGTTGGCCGGCGGTCCCCTGGGAGGGACGACGGGGTTCACGAGGTACGACTTGGAGGGCTCGAAGTACTTCCCGCTCTGGTGGCGGCACGTCCTCACCCTGCACACGCAGCTCGGGTATATCGTGCCCATCAACAACAAGGAGATTCCCGTCTACGAGCGCTTCGCTCTCGGCGGCATCAACTCGATCCGGGGTTTCGAGTCCCGGTCCGTCGGAGCGGTGCACGACGGGGTGGTGGGCGGCAAGAAGATGGCGCTCTTCAACGTGGAGTACCTCTTTCCGCTGCTGGAAGAGGCGAAGCTGCGGGGCGTCCTCTTCTTCGACGCCGGAAACACCTGGTGGGACGAGCCCTTCTTTACCGGTGGGGTTCGGACGGGCGCCGGCTTCGGCGTCCGGTGGTTCAGCCCGATGGGGCCCCTGCGCCTCGAGTACGGCTTCAAGCTCGACCCGAAGGAGGATGAGGGCCGCTCGCGTTGGGAGTTCAGCATCGGCGGCTTCTTCTGATACGGTAGGGGCGGCCCCCCCCGGTCCCGGCCTCCGCTCTACGAAACGAAGACGATCCACAGGGAGCTCACACATGCGCAACAAAGTGTCTACCGCCCTCTTGGCGACCGCCCTCCTCGCGGGACTCTGGTGCCCTGCCGAGGGGGCACAGGTGGCGGCCGGGAAGATCGGAGTCGTAGACTTCCAACGGTGCCTCAACGAATCCAAGGTCGGACAGAAGCTCAAGGCCGAATTCTCGGCCCACGCGCAAAAGGCTCAGGCGGAGTTCGAGAAGAAGGAAACGGACCTGAAGCAACTGCGGGAAGCGATCGAAAAACAGGGGCTCGTGCTCTCTCCTGCCGCGCGGGTGGAGAAGGAGAAGGAGTACAACGACAAGCGCGAGCTCTTCAAGGAGCAGTTCAGGGCGACCCAGCAGGCGCTCCAGCGGCAGGACCAGGAGTTGACCGGCCGCATCAGCAGGGAGCTCCAGGCCATCGCACTGAAGGTCGGAGAGAGTGAAGGCTACGCGCTCATTCTCGAGAAGCTCGAGTCAGGGGTCCTCTTCGCCGGCAAGGAGATCGACCTCACCGACGAGGTCATCCGGCGCTACGACCAGGAAGCCGACCAGAAGGCCAAAGCCGAGGCCAAGAAGTGAGCGTCACCCTCTCGGAGCTGTCGGAGCACCTCGGCACCGAGCTCGTCGGGGAAGGCAGCCGCGCCATCGAGTCCGTGGCTCCCCTGCACGACGCCTCGCCGGGCCAGGTCTCCTTCCTCGCCAACCCCAAGTACCGGGGCCTCTTGCGGTCGACGCGCGCCTCGGCCGTGATCGTCGGCCCCTCCGATCGGGAGGTGGCGCGCGCCGAGGGCCTCGAGCTCCTCGTCTCGCCGAACCCCTACCTGGCCTTCGCGCGGGCCGTGGCCCTGCTCCACCCCTCGGCGGGCGAAGGCGAGGGGATCGACCCCGGAGCGCACATCGATCCATCGGCGGAGCTCGAGGAGGGCGTGCGAGCCCTCGCGGGCAGCTTCGTGGGCGAGGGGGCCCGCGTCGGGCGGGGAACCGTGCTCCACCCCGGCGCGTACGTCGGCCGGAACGCGACCGTGGGAGCGGAGTGCGTCCTCTATCCGAACGTCGTCGTGCAGGAGGGGTGCCGGCTCGGAGACCGGGTCATCCTCCAGCCGAGTTGCGTGATCGGTTCGGACGGGTTCGGCTACGCGCGGGACGGCAGCCGCCACGTCAAGATCCCTCAGGTGGGGATCGTCGTCCTGGAGGATGGCGTGGAGGTGGGCGCGGGGACGACGATCGACCGGGCGGCGCTCGGCGAAACGAGGATCGGCCGCGGGACCAAGATCGACAACCTGGTCCAGATCGCTCACAACGTCGTCCTCGGCTCGGACTGTCTCGTGATCGCCCAGGTCGGCATCAGCGGGTCGACTCGGATCGGCAGCCGCGTGATCCTGGCCGGTCAGGCGGGGGTGGTCGGCCACGTCACCATAGGCGACGGCGCGATCATCGGCGCCCGCACGGGTATCGGCTCCGACGTCGAACCCGGAGCCGTGCTGAGCGGAAGCCCCGCCATGCCGCACCGGGAGTCGCTCAAGGCCCAGGCGATCGTGCGGAAGCTGCCGGAGCTCCGTTCTCAGCTGCGCGCGCTCGAGCAGCGGCTGGAGCGGCTGGAACGAACGGGGGACGCACCGGAGGAGCGCCGCTGATCGACCTGGGAGGGATCCTCGACTGCCTGCCGCACCGGTACCCCTTCCTGCTGGTGGACCGGGTGCTGAAGCTCGAACCCGGCTCCGAGATCCACGCCATCAAGAACGTCACCGCCAATGAGTCCTTCTTCCAGGGCCACTTCCCGGGAAACCCGATCATGCCGGGCGTGCTCATCATAGAGGCCCTGGCACAGACGGGAGGGATCCTGGCGATCCGGACGGCGGGGACGAGCGTCAACGGCAAGCTCGTCGTCTTCCGGAGCATCGACGGCGCGAAGTTCCGGCGGACCGTAGTCCCGGGCGACCGCCTCGACCTCCACGCGAAGGTCCAGAGGACCCGGCAAGGGCTCTGGACCTTCGAGTCCGCCGCGCGCGTGGACGGCGAGCTCGTCGTGGAAGCCGTGCTCTCCGCCGCCATCCTCGACCGCGAGGGGGCAACGTGAAGAGCAGTCATCAGTCATCAGTGATCAGTCATCAGTCGTCGGTCATCGGTTATTGGTCTTCATTCTTCATTCTTCATTCTTCATTCTTCATTCTTCATTCTTCATTCTTCATTCTTCATTCCTCATGCTTGGGTGTTTCATGATCGATCCCAGAGCCATTGTTGATCCGCGCGCCGAGCTCGGCGAGGGGGTGGAGGTCGGGCCGTTCGCCATGGTGGGGCCCCACGTGAAGGTCGGAGCGGGAACGACGATCGGCGCCCACGCGCTGGTCGAAGGCCACACCACGCTCGGCGCCGGTTGCCGGGTCTTTCCCTTCGCCAGCGTCGGCACCACGCCCCAAGATCTCAAGTACAAGGGCGAGGAGACGCACCTCGTGATCGGGGAGCGGACCATCGTGCGCGAGTACGCGAGCCTCAACGTCGGCACGATCGGCGGCGGGGGCACCACGCGCATCGGCTCCGACTGCCTGCTGATGGCGTACACGCACGTGGGCCACGACTGCTCGCTCGGCGATCTTGTGATCCTCGCCAACGCCGCGACGCTCGCCGGACACGTGACCATCCAGGAGTGGGCCGGCATCGGCGGCCTCACCGCCGTCCACCAGTTCGTGCGCATCGGGGAGCACGCGTACGTGGGAGGCTGTTCGGCGGTCACGATGGACGTACCGCCGTACCTCTCGGCCGCCGGCAACCGGGCGAAGCTCTACGGCCTCAATCAGGTGGGTCTGAGGCGTCGCGGCTTCTCGGAAGACTCCCTCAAGGCCCTCCGCCGCGCCTATCGGGCGGTCTTTCGGAGCACGGGGACCCTGAGCAGTTGCCTCGCCGCCGTGCGCGAGACGCCCGACTACGCCCGGCCCGAAGTGCGGAAGTTCATCGAGTTCATGGCCGACTCGGAAAGGGGCGTGACGCGCTGATGGAACGGATCGGGATGATCGCGGGAGCGGGGCAGTTTCCGGACCTCATGGTGCGGGAGCTGATCCGCCGGGGGGTGGAGCCGGTCGTGGTCGCCATCGAAGAGGAAGCGGAGCGGGGCATCGAGGCGGCCGGCGCGAAGGTGTACTGGCAGCCGTTGGGGCGGATCCGCCGACTCCTCAGGGTCCTCCGGAAGGAGCAGCTCGACCGGGTCGTGCTCGCGGGCAAGGTGCACAAGACCCGAATCTTCAAGGACTTCCGCCCGGACCTGAAGGCGGTCACCCTGCTCTGGGGGCTCAAGGACCGAAAAGACGACACCATCCTGCTGAAGGTCGCCGACGTCCTCGCGCAGGAAGGGATCACGCTGATCCCCCAGACCACCCACATGGACGCCTTCCTGCCGGCCGCGCAGGTCTTCACCGAGAGAGCCCCCACCGACGAGGAACGGGCGGACGTGGAGTTCGGCTGCTCCATCGCCAGAGAGCTCGGGCGCCTCGACATCGGTCAGACCGTGGTCGTGAAGAAGGGCGCGGTGCTCGCGCTGGAAGCCATCGAGGGGACGGACCAGGCCATCCGCCGGGGCGGGAGCCTTGGCAACGGCGGCGTCGTGGTGGTGAAGGTGGCCAAGCCGTCCCAGGACCTGCGCTTCGACGTGCCCGCCATCGGGATCGACACGCTCATGGCGTGCCTCGACTCCGGCGTGCGCGTCCTCGCGATCGAAGCGACGAAGACGTTCTTCTTCCAGCAGGAGGAGACGGTGGACCTGGCCAACCGCCACGCGATCTCCATCCTGGCCTTCTGACGCGGACCCTCCCGGGCCTCCACGGCGCTCCCCATGCGACCTCCCGGCAGAATCCCGGCAAGACCCCGCGACCCCGCCCGTACCGCGCGCTACAGCGGCCGCGGCGGGTCGGCCCGCGCGCCGGCCTCGGGAGGTCCGTGAGGTGGCCTCCATCTTCATCTCGGCGGGTGAGGCTTCGGGCGACATCCACGCCGGGAAGCTCGTCCGCGCCCTTCGAGAGCTTCGGCCTTCGCTCGGCGTTCGCGCCGTCGGGGGCGAGAGCCTGCGAGGGGCGGGCGCAGAGGTCGTCTTCCCCATGGAAGAGCTCGCGGCCATGGGGCTGTGGGAGGCCGCCGGGAGGATCCCCGCGCTGCTGCGGGCCCGACGCACCGTCCTCTCCGACCTGGAGTGCCACCGGCCCGATGTCTTCGTCCCCGTGGACTTCGGCGGGCTGAACCTCCGGCTCGCCGGCGCGGCGCGGGCGGCGGGCATTCCGGTGGTCTACTACATTCCGCCCAAGGTGTGGGCGTGGGGCTCGTGGCGGGCGAAGCGGCTTCGGGAAGCCGTGGAGGAGGCGCTCGTCATCCTCCCCTTCGAGGAGGAGCTCCTCGGAGCGCGCGGGGTCCGGGCCACGTACGTCGGCTCTCCCGTGCTCGACCACATCGGTCCCCGCAGCTTCGACCCCGAGGCGGACACGGTGGGTCTGCTTCCGGGCAGCCGGGCCGGAGAGGTGTCGCGGATCTGGCCGCTGCTGTTGGAAGCCGCGAGGCTCCTGGCGGCGCGCAGGCCCCTGCGCTTCCTGGTGCCGCGGGCGCCGGGGCTCCCGGCCGAGCTCTTCGCCCTCGACCCCGGGTCGGGGCTCTCGCTGGAGGTCGTGACCGGGCGCGCCCAGGAGGTGATGGAGCGTTCGGCGCTCTGCCTCGTCGCTTCCGGCACCGCGACTCTCGAGTGTGCGGTCGTGGGGACGCCCATGGTGGTCGTCTACCGGGTGAGCGCGTTGACGTACTTTCTGGGAAAACGGCTCCTCTCGGTCCCCTTCGTCTCGCTCCCGAACCTCATCGCCGGCCGCCGCATCGTGCCCGAGCTCGTCCAGACCTCCGCCGAGGCCGTCGCCGGAGCGGCGGAGCCTCTCCTGGAGGGGGGCCCCGAACGGGAGGAGATGCTCGCGGCCCTGGCCGGCGTTCGAGAGCTCCTCGGCGGCCCCGGGGCCTCCGTTCGTGCGGCCCGGCGGCTTCTCACCCTTCTCGAGGACGTGACGTGGTCATCATCCCGCGCATAGCCCGCTACTTTCGGCCCCACTGGCCGGGCCTCCTCCTGTCCATGGTGTGCATGGGCGTCGTGGGAGGAACCGCGGGCGTGAGCGCCTGGCTGGTCAAGCCGGTGCTGGACGGGATCTTCATCCACAAGGACGCTCAGAAGCTCCAGCTCCTCCCCCTCGCGATCCTCGGCCTCTACCTCGTCAAGGGGGTCTGCCGGTACGCCCAATCCTACATCCTGCGGTGGGTGGGCGAGACCGTGGTCCTGCGGATGCGCGTCGATCTCCTGGCGAACCTCGAATACCGGGACCTCACCTTCTTCGACCGCAACACGACCGGGCACCTCCTGGCGCGCGTCACGAACGACGTCGGAGCCATGCAGCGCGCCATCCCGGACCTGATCCAGCTCGGCCGGCAGGCCTTCACGGTGGCGGGCCTCATCTTCGTCCTCTTTCAACGGGACTGGAAGCTCGCCGGACTCGCCCTCGTGATCTTTCCGCTTGCGGCCTACCCGATGAACCGGATCACGGTCCTCATGCGGAGGTACGCCCGAAAGAGCCAGGAGCGCATCGGCGACATGGCCAACATCCTCCAGGAGGCCTTCTCGGGCATCGAGGTGGTCAAGATCTTCGGCTCCGAAGAGCGCGAGGTCGCCCGCCTGCAGGCCGAAGGAGAGCGGCTGCGGCGGGTGCAGCTCAAGAGCGCCCGTCTCAACGAGGTGACG
>JACRCS010000082.1 GCA_016218905.1 Deltaproteobacteria bacterium | reverse complement strand
GAACTTCAGGATCCCGAGGTTGACGGACGGGTGGAAGCGCAGCCCGCCCTTGTAGGGGCCGATCGCGCTGTTCATCTCGATGCGGAAGCCGCGGTTGATCTTCACATTTCCCTGGTCGTCGACCCAGGGAACCCGGAACATCAGGACACGCTCGGGCTCGATGATCCTCTCGAGGATCTTCGCGGTCCTGTACTCGGGCCGCTTCTCGAGGCAGACCGCGAGAGACTCGACCACTTCCTGAACGGCCTGGTGAAACTCTGGCTCCGCCGGGTTCTTTGCCTTCACCTCGGCCATCAGGTCCTTGACGAACGTCGACATCAGGCATCCTCCTTGCGCCGTTGGGACATTGAGATTGTGGAGAACTCCACGGGCAGAACGATACGCCGAGCCCGATCAGGTTGCACTTGTCGGGGAAATTCTCTCCGGTTGGTAAGTTGAGCGTCTCGAGGTAGACTGGTCGGATGTCCTTTGCCACCTGGCTCCGGCGCGCCGATCTCGACGTCCTGTCGGAGGCGGCGCGGAAGACGCCGCGGCGGCGCCTCAACCGGAACCTGCACGAGAGCGACGATCCCGTCCATCGCCTTCTCAACGCAATCGAGCCCGGCAGCTGGGTCCGCCCGCATCGTCATCTCGACCCGCCCCGCAGCGAGACGGTCCTCGTCGTGAAGGGAGCGCTCGGCGTCGTCCTCTTCGACGAGGGCGGGGCCGTGAAGGACGTGGCGAGGCTGGACGCGGGCGGCGGGGTCTTCGGCGTCGACCTGGACGCCGGGACCTGGCACGGCCTCGTCGCGCTCGAGCCGGGGACCGTCTTCTTCGAGACGAAGCCGGGGCCGTACGTGGCCCCGTCCCCGGCGGACCGGGCCCCGTGGGCGCCCGCAGAAGGGGAGCCCGGCGCTGGGGCCGCCGAGGAGGCGCTGCGGCGGCTCTTCGGGAACGCACGGCCGTAACGGAGGCGGAAACGGGCGAAAGGTGGCCCGTGTGGGCCACGAGGCCGGCGCAGGTCTACCAGCGCTCCGCCCTGTTGGCCGGTGTCGAAAAAAGAAAACGGGGGGCCGAGGCCCCCCGTTTCGCCTTTGAGTGGTGAAGTCGTTTAGTAGGTCAGGCGCGCGCCGAGCCGGATCTGCCAGCGCGAGCGGAGGCTGTTGGTGGAGTAGGGCCGGCCCTCTGCGAGCGCGCCGGAGTTGACGGTGTAGATCGGCTTGCCAGAGGCGGCGTCCATGCCCGAGTAGCTGAGCGGGACGTAGGTCTGGTTGAAGACGTAACGCATGATTCCGGAGTTGCTGTCGATCAGGTTGACGAGGTTGAGGACGTCGAACGTGATCTGCGCCTTGACGACCGAGACGGGGATCTCGAAGTCGTAGTGGAAGTCGAGGGAATGGGTCCACGGGGCGTCGAGGGCGTTGCGCTCCGCGACGCGGCCACGGTACTCGTCGAGGCCCGACCTCGAGAGGAAGGCGTTCCACTCCGCCTCGGTCGGGGCCGCTGCGCCGGAGCCGCCCCGCCAGATGACGTCGCTGTAGTTGCTGGGCACGAAGAGGAGGTCGTTGTTGGTGGCGCCGTCCCCGTTCACGCTGGCGCCGCTGCTCCCCATGAGCATCGAGTAGGGCTGCCCCGCCTGGGCGTTGAAGACGAGCCCGACGTTATGGCTCACCGGGCCGGTGCGGAAGGTCTGGGACGCGACGGCCGTGTAGCGGTGAGGGATCTCGAAGAAGGAGCGCGTGAGGTGCTCCGTGTAGATGTCGCCGTTCGAGGTCTGGAACTGCCAGTTCGAGAACGCGACGCTCGAGGTCGCCTCGAAAGCGGCCTTGGCCTTCATGTAGGCGTAGGAACCGCTCAGGTAGAGCCCGAAGGGGAAGCTCTTCTGGAGCTGGAGGGAGACGTTCTGCTGCTCGCCCCGCGACGTGTTCGTGAGGTTGACCACGTTGGAGAAGCTGGAGTTCCTGTTCGCGTAGACGGGGCCGCCCCAGAAGGTCGTGGCGCCGGTCTCGACCTTGTTGATGTTCTGGTAGAAGACATCCTGCAGGGTCTTCGTGAACATTCCCTCGACGGTCGCCCGGATGCCGCCCGGAAGCTCGCGGTCATAAGCGAGGGTCGACCGGAGAATCATCGGGAACTTGAAGTCGGGGTCGATCGTGTCGACCGATACCGCACCCGTCCCGGGGGGGAAGTTGATCGGCGGGTTGTACGGATCGGGGTTGAACGGAACGTTGCTCGCGCTCAGGTCGATCCGCTCGATGCCCGTGCCGCCGTAGGCGTTGGAGATCCAGACGTATGGCGTGCGGCCCGCGAAGACGCCGACGCCGCCGCGGACCTGGTCCTTGCCCGACTTGGTCGGCGTCCAGTTGAAGCCGATGCGGGGGGAGATCATGACCTGGCTGCTCGGGACCTCGGTCGTGTCGATCCCGAAGGCCGCGTCGACGGCCGGGTTGTAGGTCGGGTCGTCGGTGAGGAGCGGGACGTCGACCCGCAGGCCGAGGTTCAGCGTGAGGGCATTGCTGACCCTCCACTGGTCGCCCGCGTAGAGGCCCCACTGCTGGGCCGAGAACTCGGTCGGCCGGCGCGGGTCGGAACCGCTGGCGTACTTGACCTGGTAGCGGTCCGCGATCCCGGCCTCGAAGGCGTCGACGCTCTTGAAGAAGTACGTCCCGGTAACGTCCTGGATGAAGATGTTCGAGAACTTGAAGAACTCGTTGTGGGTCCCGAGCGTGATCGTGTGGTCACCCTTGAGGAGGGTGAAGTCGTCCGTGACCTCGAGGATGT
>JACRCS010000959.1 GCA_016218905.1 Deltaproteobacteria bacterium | reverse complement strand
TTCTCCTTCACGGGTACGTCACGTCGGTCCAGGCGGCCGCCGGGATGACGGCCGACGGCTCGGGGATTGGCGCGAAGAGCGCCGTCCGCGTCCGCGAAAGGTCGGCGCGGTGGTTCGCCTTTAGGAGGGGCCCTCCACTACGATCCACCGAGAGCCGCTCGGAGTCGGAGCGTGAGCCGTGCCCAACTCCAGCCGAAACTGGCGCCAAACGGTTTCTTTCGACCCCACATGGTCTACCCACACCGGAAGCGGCAGGTCACCTTCCGCGTCCGGTGTGAGCCATCGGCACTCCAGCCCGGTCACGGCAGGATACCACCAGATGTCGTTCACCAGGTCGCGGCTCTCTCCGAGGCTGAGTCCGCCGAACCGACGCACGTCGCCTGGCGAGGCGGCAGATTGGCGGAGGCGCGATGCGAGCGCGCCGTCCCTGACCCAGATGGCCAGGTCCAACCCACTCAGGATCTCCTGAAAATCCGGTCGTCGGTTCGTGCCGACCCCTGGCGGTTGGGGAAGACCCGTCTTCTTGACCTTCAACTCCTTCACCCGCCAAACGGTCCGCAACACAGTAGAAACCTCCGGCTTGGCGAGGAGCGCATACGCGAGCTTCGTGCCCAGGTATGCTCGCCGGTCCTCTTCCCCCACCAACGAGAGGAGGAACCCATACACGGTGGAGGGCGGAGGCACCTCTTCGGTTTCCAGGTACTCGCGAGCATATCCCTTCCGGAAGCTGCAGATTGGGGCGGTGACCCGCAGGCAGAGAGCGTCAGACTGGCTCATTTCCAGAGTCCCCGCCAAGTTCGAGTTCCGTCCGAAGAGCGGTTCTCGCGGCCTCCACGGCTGACTTGACACCCAACTCGCACTTCTTGGCGCCGAGAGCCTTGACCTCTGCCAGTTCCGCGATGGGGCCGCCAATGAAGAGCTCGGTCGGATCGACATCCTTGGCTGAGACCCTCCGGAGCAACTCCGGCAGGCTAAGCCGCCCGTCTTCGTCCGAGAAGCAGTACAAGATCCGAGGTGCGGGGTCTTGGGTAACGCGGAGAACGATGGACTCCGGCGAGAAGTCGAAGAGGAACCGGCTGTGGTTGCCCGCCACCTCGCCCAGGTTCACAAGACCGTCCAGCACGTCGAGGCAGCGGGACCGGACGCGCAGTCGCTCCGGGGTCAGGGCGAAACCGTACTGGTACCGGGTGGCGTGTATTTCGGTGCCGTAGAGGGAGGTGCGGTCTTTCTCTCCGCTCTTGGCGTTGAACGAGATGTCTCCGGCGAAGGGAGTCGTCGAAATGGCCCGGGCGACCTCGAGGACGCCTCTGCGCTTGGTGGTCGTTCCCTTCTCGCCTTCAGCCTTTCCCCCCTCAGCTTTCATGAAGCCGAGCACGTCGTCGTCGATGTGCGTGGTCCCGCTTTCGTTGGCCCATCCCGTCCACTTCGCATCCTGCCACACGTGGTCGTCCTTTTCGTCGTCCCACTGCCAGTTCACCGGCTTACCCGCCCTTTGCCAGTAGTACCGAAGCGCCCACCGGATCGCCTCGGCCGACACGGTCGTGTGAACTTGCCCCTTCCAGAGGAGCTTTTGGAGAGTCGTGATATTGCCCTCGGTCTCGCCGCGGTTGTTCGCGGCGCAGCCGTAGCCCGTGACGATGGCACCGAACACGTGAAGGCTCATGCCTCATCCTCCTCATCGGTCTCGTTGTCGGTTGCTTCGATTTCTTCGACGCCCTTGCCTGCGTATGACGCGAGCCCCAACAGCGCCAGGTCCCGCGCTCGTTGCCAGTTCTCGCCGGTGAAAAGCCCCAGCACTTTCTCCCAGCCTCCCTGGAGGACCTTGTTAATCCCGCCCCGGGCGAAGAGATCGGCGATCTCTGCCCGGAGAGTGTCCCTGTTCTTCGCGCGCATCAGGGAAGTCCGGATGCGCTCGAACTCCCGACCGAATTGAGGCGCTTCGCCGCGAGCCTTGGCCCTCCCCGCTAGGGCTCCGTAGCGGTTTCTCAGGGCGTTATGTACAGCCTCAACGAACAGTTTGTCTTCTTCGTTGGACCACGGTGTCTGTTGGATCATGTCGCTCAACCCCTTTCGGTCGAAGGAGAGGATTCCCGCCATCTTCTTGCTCTGCATGAGCTGCGAGAAGCCCTCGAACCAGGGCTTCCCTGCGGCTACGTTGTCGGCGATCAACCCGCGGCTCGGGCTCGTGGCAACCCAATACCCGCCGTCGTCTTTCACGACGACCCGGTTGTCGAGGAGGCGCAAGGCGTTGTCAAAAAGACGAAGTCTACCCCGATCCACGCGCCTGATATGATCCACCGCCGTCCGGGTCTTCTGCTTCGGTGACCAACCCACGGTTCCCAAGGACAGGATCGTGCAAGAGTCTACGGGGAGAACACCGAGCATGTCGTTGCCTTGAAGCAGCTGGAGAGAGGCAAGCCCCATGAGCCCCGCATCTCCAAGGCTGCTTGCATAGAGCCGCTTGGCCTGGGACTCGAGGTATCGTGCGAAATCTTCGGAGTACCTCTTGAGATTGGTGATGTGGGGGAGCACAAGGGCGGCGGAGTGACGTTTGTCCTTCTTGCCCTCGCGGGTCTTCCGGGAGATAAGAAAGTACAGAGACGCGGCCGGAGCGAAGAGCAGCGCGAGGAACCGGTTCGGCTCAGCAGAAATCAGCGTTGCGTCGCCGTGAGCCACGTGCCTCACGCCGCCACCGGGGAAGGCCCAGCCTTTTAGCTTGATCGAGGACTTGAGCCCTCCGCCAGGCGTGACCAAGTTCGAGGCGTCCTGGTGCGTGTAGCGCCGGAGGGGCTTGAGCGTGTGGACTACCTGCTTGTCATCGAAGGTGACCGTGAGCGAGACGGAACTGTCCCCGAGTTCTCGAGTCTGACCGTGCTGGAGGAATGTGCTCAACACCGCCGAGTGAACCAGTAGCCTCTGCGCTTGGCCCATCGGGTGCCCCCGGTGAGCGGCAAACTGGATTGCGCCTTCCGGGCTCACGCCGAAGGCCTCCGCCAGAAGCGGCTCGAAGAGCGTCTTCGGCTTCTCGTTCCATCGCAGATGCACGCGCGTGGGCTCGAGCTCCCACGAGCCGTGCTCGGCGTATTTCTTCGCGTCGAGCCTCTCGAGGGTCATGTACAACCCGGCTAGCCCCACCCGGTGCAGTTGGGTCATGCCCGGGTCAAATAATCCAAGGGTCAAGCTCTTGTCGGCCATAGGAAGCTCCCCATAGGGGGTCATAGTGGATGGTTCCGATTGGAGCCACGAGGTAGCGTCCCTGAGAAGGCCAGCGCTCCCACGCTCGCCCCTTGGGGAAAGGCATCGGGATAGCGAGCTCGGCGAGGACGCCGTCGCCCAGGTCCTCCTCCCTCACCATCTCGATTGTGTACCCCGGCTCCATGAGCGGCTCCTTGTTCGCCTCGGAAAGCCAGGGGTCGGCAATCCAGTGGCAGCGGAAGTCCTCGGTGCCGTCTTCGTCTTCTTCAGGCAGCTGGAGGAAGGCTTCGGCCAGGTCACGTTGGGATCGCGGCCCAGCGTCGGCGACTTGGGCCAGCCAGGCGTCGATTCGGGTCCAATGACGCTCTTCTCCCTCTTGCTTGGCATAGGGTTGGGCGTTCTCCGGGCGAACCAGGAGTGCGGGCATCGCCCCGGACGGGATGTCGTCGCGGCGGTTCAGGCGGCCCAGCCTCTGGATCAGCGACGGCACTGGCGCGAGTTCTGACACCAGCAGATCGGCGGACAGGTCGAGGGAGACCTCGGCCACCTGCGTGGTGATCGCGAGGAGGCCGGGGGTCTCGGGTCGGAAGCCATCGACGACGCATCGTTGGCGGGCCAAGCGGTCCCTGTAGCGGTACCGGCTGTGGTACGGCTGCACTGGGAGGCACTCCTCCAAACCCCTCCTGGCCGCCGTCACGGCGCGGGCCACCGTGTTACAGACCCATAGGACCTTCCCTCCGGCGCGCACCTCCCGGCTCGCCGCGGCCCAGGCTTCCTCCTCGGTCGCCGGAACTAGCGTGTAGCGGATTGCGGTTTCCCTCTCCTCGGGCCCGCGAACCTCGACGAGAGCTCCTCGGCCTGCGCATGTCGCTTCCAGCGCCCGGCGCCTCTCCTTTGGCAAGGTCGCGGTCATGAGGAGCACGGGCGCCGTAAGGAAGATCTCCAGAAAGTGCAGCAGGTGCCGAAACAACTTCGGCGAGTAAGCGTGAACTTCGTCGAAGACGAAGGCCGCGCGGGCGATGGCTGGCCATGCATAGAGCCCCCGGCGGACGTTCTGCAGCAGCCCAAGCACGGTGTGCGCCGTGCACACGGCAGCGGGGATGGGCCAGGTTTCGATCGCCTCGAGTTGCAGAGCCCGAAGCTCGCGCTCCGATTTTGTGGGCTCGGGCATGTTCTCCAGAAGGCGGTAGTCGACCCGCGAACGGGAGTGGATGAGCACCGCTTCGAAGTCCGGGTCGTGAAGGTAGCCGGCGAAGCCCTCGGAGGCCGTCGCCGTCGTTGGGTAGCAGACGAAAAGCCGGCGCCCCTGGGCACGCTCGGCCGCCCAGAGATAGGCCGCCGCGGTCTTGCCCGAGCCACACCCGGCCGTGAGCAGGACTGTCGCGGACTCGGCATGGCGCACGGCTTCCTGGAACGGGCGAGGTTTCTGTCCTTGCAGCCTCTGCTGGACCACCTCTTCCAGTCCCTCTCGGGTCAGGGTGACCGCGAGCCGCTCCCGCAGCCACTCCCCGAGAGGTTTGTCCGCTGGCACGGCCGATCCGGCGGTATCCGCACACAGAAGCGCGGCCTTCAGACAGGCGACGAAGAGTTTCTCTTGTCTGAGTTCGGCAGTGTCGAGTGTGCGGCGAATCTCAGCGGCGCGCGCGTTCACGCCTTCGAACGAGTCCAGCGAGAAGGCTCGGTCCGCCAGGGTCGGCGGCTCCGGCAGAGCGAAATGTCGGGCGCCGAAGGCAAGGTGCGCCGCCAAGTCTGGATGGGCTCCCAGGAACCGCACTTCCATTCCCTGACGCTTCTTCGCATCCGGGAACTTGAGGTGGTGGCCGCTGACAGCGGCCAGGACGGCGGCGGGGAACCAGGCCGGGCAGGTGAGCCAGCCGGCGGACAACCACTCCCAGAGAACGTCGTGGGCCACGACCAAACCCAGTACCTCGTGACGGACTCCCTGCGCAGCCCTCTTCTCGCGGACCATGCGCTGGAAGTGGTCGTTGGCCTTCCCAAGGTCGTGGAGCCATGCCGCCCACTGCAGCGCCTGGGCCCACAGGCCGGCGACTCCGGCCCCTTCCAGCAGCCGTTCCATCTCGAGAGCAAGGATCTCGCTGAAGACTGTCGCGGCCTCCACTACGCGCTCGGTGTGCCCCAAGAGCGTCGCCTCCGTCGGCGGATCCCTTGGGTTCTCGGCACCCTTTGCCAGAAGACGCTTGAAGTTCATCTGTCCCTGGCCTCGAAGAACCCGCACCCCATCTTCCGCCGGCCCCCGAGCCCGTTCTCCTGCAACGCAATCGACTCCTCGGCCGTCAGCTCCGAGGCCAGCACCGAGTACCCGACCACCTGCTTTCCGTGGACGCCGAACGTGCGGCGAGCCCCCACGGTGAGCCGGCCCTTTACGCCCAGGGCAAGGGCCTGCCGCGCGATCTCCTCCATGAAACGCGCCTGATCGTTGCCGTTCTTGGTGGTCACGAGGTGGGCATACAGGGCCACGGCGGGCACGAGGGCGCGGGTCTGGGGGACGCCGATCCGAAGCCGGTGGCCGTCGAGGTCGAGGGTCTTGCCCGCGAGGGGGAGCAGAGAGGGAATTCCGCCGACGGGCGTTCGGAGCGTGAGCTCGGCCCGGGGCGTGATGTCGAGGAGCCCGCCTCCCACGTAGCGCCCGCGGACGAGGCCGACGGCGGTGTCGGCGTCGTCGTGCAGCGCCGGGATGAGGCGGCAGAGGGCCCCGTAGAGGGCGTAGCCGTGGTCCACCGGCAGCCGTTGCCCGGTCACCAGGAAGCTCAGGTCAACCTTTGGGTCAGGCGCCATCCGTTTCTGCCTTCCTCGTCACCTTGTTCACGGGAAAGGGGCCGCTGCGGGCCGTCTCCTGGGAAATGCAAACAGGCCAGCCTGCCGGCGCAGGTGGCCTTGGATGGATCAATCAATCCTCGTCCGGTGTCCTCTGGGATGTCACGGCCGCCCCCTTCCCCCGATGCAACCGCTTCCCCTCATACGCCCCCGGTCCGGTCCGGGTCAAGGCGGGAGCTCTCTCTCTTGAGACGTTCTTGGGAGAGGCTGGTAGGGTCGTGGAAAGAGAAGAGGCGCGGCTTGCGCCGCGCCTCTCGTCAACGTGGGGTCCCGGTCCCGCGGGTCAGCGTCGCGGGGGCCGGCTGTCGCGCCGGGGCGGGCGGCTCTCGCCGGCGTCGTCGCTTCGGGGCTCGTCCGGGTACAGGGCGGCCTTGCGAGAGAGCTTGATGCGGCCGCTCTGGTCGATGGAGACGACCTTCACGGGCACGACGTCACCCTCCTTGAGGAACTCGGAGACGCTCATGACTTTCACCTTGTCGATTTCGCTGATGTGCACGAGACCGTCCGTGCCCGGGAAGATCTCGACGAAGGCGCCGTAGTCCATGATGCGCCGCACCGTGCC
>JACRCS010000958.1 GCA_016218905.1 Deltaproteobacteria bacterium | reverse complement strand
TGCCGAGCCGGACGAGCGTATCGTCGATGTCCTCCACGGTGAACATGACGCGTAGGTAACCGAGAGCGTTCACTGGGGCGCTGCGATGATCGGCGACCACAGCCGGCGCGAGGAAGCGGGACAGCTCGAGCCGGCTGTGACCGTCCGGCGTACGCATCATGGCAATCTCGACGCGCATCTCACGCAATCCGGTGACGCCATCTGCCCAGTCTCCTTCAACTGTGGCACGCCCCTCGAGATCGAGACCAAGTTCGGTGAAGAACTCAATGGCGGCAGCGATGTCTTCCACCACGATGCCGACGTTGTCCATACGCATGACTGTCATGATGTCTCCTTGGCGTCAGGGAGTTAGGCGGATGTCCTCCGTTGCGATTTCGAGTCGCGTGTGTCGTGACGTGCCGCTCTCGGGTTCGTCGAGCGTCGCGGGTTTAGATTCGGATCGTCCGAAGGCGCAAGGCGTTCCCCACCACCGATACGGAGCTGAGACTCATGGCTGCGGCCGCGATCACGGGGCTCAGAAGCACTCCGACGAGGGGGTAGAGCACCCCCGCCGCGATGGGCACGCCCAAGGAGTTGTAGACGAAGGCGAAGAAGAGGTTCTGCTTGATGTTTCGCATGGTCGCCCGACTGAGGGCACGTGCGCGCACGATCCCCCGAAGGTCCCCCTTGACCAGGGTCACTCCCGCGCGCTCCATGGCGACGTCGATCCCCGTGCCCATTGCGATCCCCACCTGGGCCTGGGCCAGCGCCGGCGCGGCGTTGATCTCGTCGCCGGCACGGGACACCGCGCTCCTCCGCCCCTCCCACGACCGCCGCCGCGAGAGGGTGCTCGCTGCCGCGCTCCAGGCTCGCGGCCAAGCCGAGGAGAAGGTCTTCGTCCTCTTGGGCCGAAAACACCGTGACCAGGCGCGGCCTTCCCAACGTGAGCGTCCCCGTCTTGTCGACGACCAGCGTGTCGACCTTGTGCAGGTGCTCGATCGCTTCAGCGTTCTTGAAAAGCACGCCGTGGGTTCGGGATTCAGGGGGGCCGCTGGCTCGTTGTGGCGGTCCATCGTATTTCTGGCCGCATCTCCTGCCGGGTTGGGACGACTTCAGGAGTCGCGCAGTTCCTCCAGGTAGGCTGCGAGGCGCCGGAGCTCTTCCTCCAGGGTCTCGAGCATGGCTGCGGCCTCATCGAGGCACTGCTCCCGGCCGCAGGCCTCCAGCCTGCGAGCTGCTTCGGCTGAGTCGTCCGCTCCGAACACCAGCAGACTTCCCAGGAGCCGGTGTGCGCGAGCCTCGATGTCCCCGGCCGATCTACGGTCCACCGCGTCCCGCAGCGCTGCGATCGAGTGGGGGAGGTCGGTCAGGAGCTGACCGATGACCTTCCCGCGGACCGCGGGGTTCGCCATCAAGCCGGCCGGTAGCTTCGCCGCCGGCTCTCGCGTCTCGTTGCCCCGAACGTGTCGTCGCACCATGTCGTAGAGCGCCTGTGGGTCCAGGGGCTTCGGGAGGTAGTCGTCCATCCCCGCGTCGAGACACCGCTGACGGTCTCCCGGGAGGGCTCGCGCGGTGAGGCCGATGACGGGCGTGCGTCGGGCCTTCTTCCCGTGCTTCTCGAGCTCGCGCAAGGACTTTGTCGCTTCGTAGCCGTCCAGCACGGGCATCTGCACGTCCATCAGGACGAGGTCGTAGTCGTGCTCCCCGCTCAGGGCGGCCAGAGCGGACCGGCCTTCTTCGACCACGTCGATCGACCAGCCCTCTCGCTCGACGAGCGCCCGGACCAGGAGCTGGTTCACGGTGTTGTCCTCGGCGAGGAGCAGCCGCAGAGGCCGACCCGCTGGGACGACAGGCAGCTTCTCCTTCGTCGGCGCGTCTTGCTGCACGCCGGCGCCGAGCAGAACCGACCGGATCGCGGAGAGCAACTCGGCACAGACGACGGGCTTGACGAGGTAGGCCGCTGCCCCTGCCGCCCGGGCCCTCGCGCTGCAGGCGGGCAGGTCGTCGGAGGTGATCATGACGATGACCGGATTGGGGAACCTGCTGTCCCCCTTGACTCTTTCGATCAGCTGGAACCCGTCCATCCGCGGCATCCGGCAGTCGACCAGCAGCAGTTCGTGGGGCTGCCCGGCTGCCTCGGCAGCGCGCAGGAGCCCGAGGGCCTCCTCCCCGCCGCTGGCCAGCGCCACCGCCATGCCCTGGGTCGTCAGCATCTCCAGGACGATCATCCGGTTGGTCGCGTTGTCGTCCACCACGAGAACCTTGTGGCCGCGAAGGTCTTCCACCTCCGCCGTGCCGACGGCGGCGCCGGGCTGGAGCCGGAACCGGACGGTGAAGGAGAAGGTGCTCCCCGCGCCCTCTTGGCTCTTCACCTCGATCCTGCCGCCCATCTGCTCCACGATGCGCCGGGAGATGAAGAGGCCGAGCCCCGTGCCCTCGTGCCGGCGGGTGCTGGAGGAGTCCACCTGCTGGAAGCTCTGGAAGAGCAGGCCGAGCTTCTCCCGGGGAATGCCGATGCCCGTGTCACGAACGGAGAAACGAAGAGATACCGAGCTTTCGGCGTCTTCCGTCGGCGGCCCGACCTGTCGAACGGCGAGGTGGACGTCGCCCTGGTCCGTGAACTTCACGGCGTTGCCCAGGAGATTCACGAGCACCTGCCGGAGCCTCGCCGGGTCGCCGACGAGTGCCGTCGGCACCGAGAACGGGACGTGGGCGGTAAGCTCCAGCCCCTTCTGGTGGGCTCGGAGGCCGAGCGAGCGCGAGACCTTCTCGACGAGGTCTCGCAGGTCGAAGGGCTCTTCGGCGAAGTCGAACTTGCCGGCCTCCATCTTGGAGAGATCGAGCACGTCGTTCACGACCTCGAGGAGCGCCTCGCCGGAGCTCTTGATGAGATCCAGGAACCGGCGCTGGTCGGCGTCGAGGGGCGTGCCGAAGAGGAGGTCGGTGAACCCGATCACCGCATTCATCGGCGTGCGGATCTCGTGGCTCATGTTGGCCAGGAACTCGGCCTTGGCGCGAGCCGCCGCGTCGGCCGCGACCTTGGCCTGTCGGAGCTCTTCTTCCGCCCGCTTGCGCGCGGTCACGTCCAGGACCAGCGACAGGATCGAGCGCAACTGGCCCGACTCGTCCAGCAGCGAGGAGTTGTACCACTCGCAGTGGGCCACCGACCCGTCCTTGCGGTAGTTCCGGTTTGCCGAGAAACGATGCACGCTGGCTCCGCTCACCAGCTCGGTCTTTACCTCGTCGACCTGAGGCTCGTCTTCCTCGTAGATCCCACGAAACTCATCCATCTTCTTGCCGAGCACTTCCTCGGCCTTCCAGCCGAAGATGTGCTCCGCCTCGCCGGACCACCGGCTCAGCCGCATATCCGGCCCCCACTCGATCACCCCCAGCGGTGAGTGGTCCACGTGGTAGCCGAGTCGCTGGGAAAACTCGCGCAGTTGCTCCTCCGCCTCCTTCCTCGCGGTGATGTCGTAGTTGACGCCGTCGAAGCGGATCGGCGTGGCGTCCTCTGCGTACGTCGCCTGCCCGGCGGAGTGGATCCAGCGGATCGCTCCGGTGGCGGGGTCCACCGCCCGATGATCGATCGCGTACAAGGTCTGGTCGCGGATGGCGCTTTCGACGGCCAGCCGCGTCGGCTCGCGGTCGTCGGGGTGAACGCGGCTCCAAAACAGGTCGATCGTCGGCTCCGCCTCCGGGGCAACGAAGAAGAGCCGCCTGGTCTGCGCGTCCCAGTTCAGGCGCCCCAACGGCAGCTCGTTGAGCCACGTGCCGACCCCGGTCACCCGGAGCACCCACGCCAAACGCGCCCGGCTGTGGCGAAGCTCTTCGTCCGCTCGCCTGCGCTCGGTGATGTCGACGAGGGACAGAACCCACCCCAGGCTCACGTCGTTCGTGCCGGTGAGGACCGTGGCGCTCAGGAGCAGGTCGAGCGCCGGCGCTCCCTCCCTGCGCAGCCGGACGTGCGCACCCTGAAGAGGTTCGCCCCGGCGCAGGTTACCCATCCAGAAGCGGCTTCCATCCGCCAACTCCAGCGGGAGGACGCTCTCCAGCACCTCGCCGACGGGGTCGCGGCCGCAAAGCTGCTCGGTCACCCGGCTTGCCCGCAGGACGCGGCCGTCCGGGCCGCAAATGACCGTGGCTTCCGCCTGCTGCTCCAGGATCGCGCTGGCGAGCCGGCCCTCGGCGAGCATCTGCTCGTTGCGCTTCGGGTCCGTCAGGTCGGTGATCAGGAGGCAAACGGCGTTGAGGTTGCCCAGGACGATGGGCGACAGGGACAGGCGGACGGGGATCCGGCGGCCCTTGGCGAGCAGCGCGAGCTCGCCCGCACGGCCGCCTTCGCGGGTACCGTGGAGGAGGCCCCGGAGCTCGTGCCTCTCGTCGTCCGGGACGAACCGCTCGAACGAGGACCCCAGGACGTCCTCCGGCGCCTCTCCGACCAGCTTCGCAAGGTTGGCATTGGCGAAGAGAACGGTGAGGTTCTTCGCGAGGACGACCGCCGCCTCGTTCATCTGCTCGACCATGACCCGGTAGCTGTGGTCGGCCCCCTGCAGGGTGTAGATCCGCTCGGCCTGATCCTCGTAGACGACGACCGCGTCCACCTCGCCGGCTCGGAAGGCCCGGACGTGCTCCTCCGCGTCTGCCAGCCGGGCCCTGAGCTCCTCGTTCTCCCGCAGGAGGTCCGCCACCCTTCCGTCGCTCTCCGCCATGGGCGCGCCTCCGCTACTTCTTGACCTGGATGTCGAGGCCCTTGAGGACTCGTTCCACGTCCGTGAGGTCGCCGATGAGCGTCCTCACGGGCAGCGGCAGCTCTTTGACGAGCGTGGGGGCCGCGAGGATCTGGTGCCCCCGCGCGAGCTCGGGCCTCTGGTAGACGTCGATCACCTGGATCTCGTAGCGGCCGGCGAGGTGCTCGTCACAGAGCGCCCGGATGGCCTCGATCGCCTGGAGGGACCGGGGCGTGGTGCCGCTCACGAAGAGGCGAAGGACGTAACGGGCCGTCTTCGACTCTTCGAGGAGCCTCTCGTACTCGGCCGTCTTGTCGCTTGGATCGTCCATGTCAGGAATCCGTTCCCTCCTCTGCTGTGCCCCTGCGGGGCTTGAGATCGAGGCCCACGAGGACCCTCTCGGTGTCGGC
>JACRCS010000945.1 GCA_016218905.1 Deltaproteobacteria bacterium | reverse complement strand
TTCTAGAATCTGAGCCCCGCCCGCCCGCGCGGGGTGGGGCTCTCTCCTCTTCGGTCCTCCATGCTTCCACTTCGGTTCGGACGCCTCGCGATCGATCCTCCTATTCTCCTCGCGCCGATGTCAGGGCTCACCCACACGGTCTTTCGCCGCGTCGTGGGGGGCTTCGGCGGCGTGGGCCTCTTCGCCACGGAGATGCTCTCCGCGCGCGCCCTGCCCGGGGAGCCCAGGCACTCGCCGTACCTGGCCCGCACGCCCTCGGAGCGGCCGCTCTCCTACCAGCTCCTCGTCGCCGGACCCGAGGAGCTCCCGGCGGCCCTGGACGCCGTGCACGCCCTGGAACCCGACGCGGTGGACCTCAACCTGGGCTGTCCGGCCCCGGACGCGCGCCGGCGCGGCGGGGGGTGCCGGCTGATGGAGGAGCCGCAGACGGCCCGCGGCGTGGTGGCCGAGGCGCGGCGCCGGACCGCGCTCCCCCTCTCGGCCAAGATCCGGCTCGGAAGCCGGCTCGACGAAGAGCGCCTGCGGTCCTTCTGCGAGATGCTCGAAGGGGAAGGCGTCGACCTGATCTCCGTCCACGCGCGGCTCAACGGAGAGCCCTACGGGAGAAGGCCCCGGTGGGAGTGGATCGGGAAGGTGAAGGCGTGGGTGAAGGTGCCGGTTGTGGGGAACGGCGGGATCTTCTGCGTCGAGGACGCCCGCCGCTGCGTCGAGGCCTCCGGCTGCGACGGCCTCATGATCGGACGGGGCGCGGCGATTCGACCGTGGCTGCCCGCGGAGCTCGCGGCCGAGCTCGGCGGGAAGGGCTGGCAGGGCCCGACCCCGGAGATTCCCGCCCTCTACGAGCGATTCGGGGCGCTCCTGGAGGAGAGCTTCGCGAGCGAGCGGTGCCTTGGAAGGCTCAAGGAGTGGACCCACTACGTGAGCCGGAACTACGCGTTTGGCCACGGCCTCGCGACGTCCGTGCAGGCGAGCCGATCGCTTCCGGTCGCGCGGGAGAGGGCCGCGGCGTTCTTCGCCTCCAACCCCGCCCCTGCATCGGCTCCGGCAGGCGCTGCGTGAGGCCCGAAGGGGCGTCGCTTCCCCTCCTCCTCGCGTCCACGAGCCCGGCCCGTCGCGAGCTCCTGGCGCGGCTCGGAATCCCCTTTGAGGCCGTTGCGCCGGACTACGAGGAAGCCGCGTGCCCGGGCCTCTCCGGCCCCGAGCTGGCCCTGCGGCACGCGCTCGGAAAGGCGCTCAGCGTCGCCGGTCGACATCCGGACCGGATCGCGATCGGGTCGGACCAGGCCGCCGAGCTCGACGGAGAGCTCCTCGGGAAGCCCGGCACGCAAGAGGCTGCCGTCGCGCAGCTCCTCCGGATGTCGGGTCGGCGGATCGCCTTTCACACGGGCCTGGCGCTCGTGTGCGGGGGGCGGCGCGAGACGGCGGTGGAGACGTACTGGGTCCGCCTGAGGCACCTCTCGCCCGAGCAGGCGGCGGCGTACGTGGCTCGGGAGAGGCCGCTGGGGTGCGCGGGCTCCTTCAAGATCGAGGGGCTCGGGATCTCACTCATGCAAGCGCTGGAGGGGCGGGACTACACCGCCTTGATCGGGCTGCCCCTCATCGCGCTGACGGAGCTCCTGGGCAGGTTCGGGGTGGACGTGCTGGCTTACTGAACTTTTCGGTTCTCAGTTATCGGTTAGCCGAGAACCGACGACCGAAGACCGACAACCAACGATCAAGAACCAGGGTGGGTTCGGTCAGACCGGTCGGACGGATGGGACGAGGTCCGACCGGGCCTCACGAGAACTGGTACTTCTTCCTCAGCTCCCGGAACGTGATCTCGATGGCGTCGCGCACCGCGTTGTAAACGACCGGGTCGACCCAGGCGAAAGCCCCCAGCAGCGCCTCTTTGATGTCCATCTCGAAGTGCTCCCAGTAGACGTTGCTCTGGAGGACGGGAGCGGCCTCCGGGTCGCGGGCGTTGCCGTCGACCGTGCTGACGAGCGCCCGGACGATCCCGAGGAGCAACTGGCGCAGCATCTCCGGCTTCTGCAGGAGCCCCTGCGCCTGAGCCGCGTGGAGGGTCGCGGCTAGCTTCGTCAGGTTCTCCGTTCGGGTGTCGGGTACTGCCTCTCGAACTTCCATGCCCTCCTCCTTGTGGACGAGCGAACTCGGGAATAGCCCCTCCGTGGTCCCCACACCGGAATACTTCCGGACGTTCGCTGCGCCGGCGCGGCGCAAGTCAGTTCCCAACTTAGAGCACGCCGGAGGCGTCCGCAACCGCATGCCCATGTCCCGGTCCTAGCAAGCCACGTGCCGAGCCCCGCCCGGCGCGGCTCGGGCGCCGTAGCGCCTCCGGACGAGGGAAGACGAGGCGTCCGGAGCGGAAGTGAATTGCCCTAAATGGGAAGAGCTCTTCCTCGTGTGGGAAAGGCAGCGCCCCTCCGAGGCGAGGGCGAGATCCTCCCCGCAGGGAAGGAGCCGGTGGACGGAGTGGACTTGGTGGACCCGGTGGACCCCTCGAGTCCACGTCGTCCACTTCGACTATTCCGTCCACTCCCCCGGCCATGCCGACTCGGCCCTTGCCGCCTCCGCTCGAATGTGCGTCAATCCGGGCCATGGGAGCCGACGTGGAAAGGATCGTCTCGGGAGGCCAGGCAGGCGTCGATCGGGCTGCCCTGGATGCCGGCCGGGAGGCGGGGCTGCCGACAGGGGGCTGGTGCCCCAAGGGCCGCCGCGCCGAGGACGGCCCGATTCCGGAGGGCTATCCCTTGCGGGAGACCCCGTCCACGGCCTACTCCCAGCGCACCCGCTGGAACGTGCGGGACTCGGACGCGACGCTCGTCCTCCACCGCGGCCGGATGGGTCGGGGCACGCGCCTGACGTTGCGAGCGGCGGCCGAGACCGGGAGGCCGTGCCTCGCGGTGGACCTCTCGGCGGCGGATCCCGAGGCCGTCCGGCGGTGGCTCCGGGAGCACGCCGTCCGGGCCCTCAACGTCGCCGGCCCCCGGGAGAGCGAGTTCGGGGGGATCTATGCGGAAGCACTCGCGTTCCTGCGAGGACTCTTCGCCTAAGGCAATGTAGAATGTAGAATGTAGAATTGAGAAGAGGCCGGGATATTCAGGCGCGCGCGTTCGCGTTCGCTTGCCGCGTTGTTGCATTGCATGGCGAACTGATTCGCCAGGATGGGACCGCGAGAACTTTAGCGGGACAGCTCCTCAGGGCGGAAACTTCCATTGGCGCCAACTTGGAGGAAGCTTGCGCAGGTCAGAGCAAGCCGGATTTCATCTCCAAGTGCTCGATCGCCCTCAAGGAGGCAAGGGAGACCCATTATTGGCTGCGGCTTCTGAAGGCCTCGGGCAGCGCACGAGCCGAGAGTCTCGAGCCGCTCCTCGGAGAGGCTAATGAATTGATTTCGATTCTAACGGCAATCATCCGCAAGGCCAGATCCAACAAAGAGCGAGGAAGCTTGTGAGCCGTCGCTATCCTCGATTCAATATTCCTCATCCTACATTCGGCCGCATTCCACATTCTACATTCCATATTCTACATTCAACATTCAACATTCTACATTCCACCTTCGGCCGCATTCCACATTCTCCATTCTCCATTCTACATTCTACATTCTACATTCCTCATTCGACACTCGGTCCTCCATGAGGCTGTACGTCGGCAATCGTCTGGAGCGCCTCCTGGACGCGCTCCTGGAGACGCTCGACGAGCCCCTCCCGTCGCCTCTCGAGCCGGAGTGGCTCGTCGTCCCGAATCCCGGCATGGGTCGCTGGATCGCCCGCGAGGTCGCCCGCAGCCGCGGGCTCGCCGCCCACCTGCGCTTCTACTTCCCCGACGCCGTCGTGTGGGAGCTCGTGCGGCGGGTGCTCGACGGGGACGAGCGCGGGGGGGCGTTCGAACCGGATGTGCTCCCGTGGCGCGTGCTCCGGTTGCTGCCGGAGTGCGCGTCGGCTCCCGGCGCGGAGCCGCTTCGCGCGTACCTCGGGCGGGAAGCGGACGAGCTCGAGCGTTTTCAGCTCTCCCGCCGGGTCGCGGAGGCCTTCGACCGGTACGCGACCTTCCGGCCGCAGCTCGTGCTCGGGTGGGAGGAGGGCGAGGGGGAGCACTGGCAGGCCGAGCTCTGGCGCCGGCTCTGCGCCGAGGCTCCGGGCCAGCACAAGGGCGCCCTGCGCGCGCGCTTCCTGGAGCGGATGCGCAAGCGGCCACCCGCGAAGGGCAGCCTGCCGTCGCGCCTCTCCGTCTTCGGCGTCTCCGCGCTCGCGCCGCTCCACGTGGAGATGCTGGCGGCCTTCTCGCCCCACGTGGAGGTGACGGTCTACGCGCTCAACCCGTCCCAGAGCTACTGGGGCGACCTCTCCTCCGGCCCTCCCCTCCTCGCGTCACTCGGGAGCCTCGGCCGTGACTTCTACGAGCACCTGCTCGCCGGCTACGACTTCGAGGAGCGCGTCTGCTTCGAGGACCCCGGTCAGGCGACGCTGCTCCGCTGCCTCCAGTCCGACCTCCTCCACCTCCGCCCGAGGGGCGGAGGTGGAGGGGAGCCGCCTCTCCTCCTCGACGCCCGGGATCGCTCGCTCCAGGTCCACTCGTGCCACGGCCCCTTGCGGGAGGTCGAGGTCGTCCACGACACGCTCCTGTCGCTCTTCGAGGAGCTCCCGGACCTGCGCCCCGAGGACGTGGTCGTCATGGCGCCGGACATGGAGGCGTACGCGCCCTTCGCCGCGGCCGTCTTCGTCGCGCAGGAGCGGCCGAGACGCATCCCGTACACGCTGGCCGAGCGGCCGGGGGCGGCGCCCGGCGCCGAGCTCTGTCTTCGCCTGCTCGAGCTCTGCGGGAGCCGCCTGGAGGCGAGCGGGGTGCTCGATCTGCTGGAACTCGAGGGGCTTCGCCGCCGGTTCGGCCTCGCGCACGAAGACCTGGAGCCGATCGCCCGCTGGGTCGAGGGCACCCGCATCCGCTGGGGGAGGGACGCCGAAGAGCGGCGGGCTCGCGGCTTCCCGGCCTACGGGGAGAACAGCTGGGCCGCGGGCCTCGACCGGATGCTCCTCGGCTACGCCATGGCGGGAGAAGGGGACGAGCTCTTTCGCGGGATGCTGCCCTGGGAGGGGATCGAAGGCCCGGAGGCGCAGTCGCTCGGGAGGTTCTGCGAGCTCGCGGACGCGGTCTTCACCACACTCGACGAGCTCCGGACGCCCAGGCCGCCGGCGGCGTGGGCCGAGACGTTTCGGGCCGTGCTCCGCCGTTTCCTCCCGGCCGACGAGGCCGCCCGCGCCGAGGAGGACCTCCGGGATGCCCTGGGCTCCCTCGAAGCGGCCGAACGGGCGGGCTTCCGAGAGCCCCTGGAGCTGAGGACGATCCGCCACCACCTGCGGGAGCTCGCCGGGGCCCGGAGCCGCTCAGCCGGTTTCCTCTCCGGCGGTGTGACCTTCTGCACCCTGCGGCCCATGCGGAGCCTCCCCTTCCGGGTGGTCGCCCTCCTGGGACTCGACGACGGCGTCTTCCCGCGCCGGGAGAGGCGTCTCGGCTTCGACCTCCTGGCCGAGGCGCCCCGCCGTGGCGACCCGTCGGCCCGGGCGGAGGACCGCTACCTCTTCCTCGAAGCGCTGCTTTCGGCGAGGGACGTCTTCTACCTGAGCTACGTGGGCCAGAGCGCCCGGGACGGGAGCGAGGCGCCCCCCTCGGTGCTCGTGAGCGAGCTCCTGGACGCCGCCGAGCAGGGCTTTCGCCACCCGGACCGGCCGATCCTCGACCACCTGGTCACCCGCCACCGGATCCAGGCCTTCAGCCCCGCGTACTTCAAGCCCGGCGCGGACTTCTTCAGCTACTCCGAGGAGAACTGCCGGGCGGCCCTGGCTCGCGCGACCGGCCGGCGGGAGTCCGCGCCGTTCCTTACCGAGCGGCTGGCCGAACCCGACGCGAGCTGGCGCGCGGTGCCGCTCGCACGCCTCGCCGAGTGCCTCTCCAACCCTTGCCGGTTCCTGCTGCGCCACCGCTTCGGCGTCGACCTCTCGGGCGTGCCGGAGGCGCCGCCGGATCGAGAGACCTTCTCGCTGGAGGGGCTCGAGCGCTACGCGCTCCGCCAGGAGCTCGCGGGCGCCCTCCTCTCGGGGGAGGAGCCGGCCGGCCGGTTCCTCTTCGCCCGCGCCCGAGGGCAGCTTCCGCCGGGCAACCTCGGCGCGGCCGCCTTCAAGGAGGCGGGCCGGGAGACGGCGCGTGTCGCCGCCAGGGTGTCGCGCCACCTGGTTGCGCCCGAGCGGCCGCCGCTGGAGGTCGACCTCTCGCTGGGCGAGTTCCGGCTCACGGGGACGATCCCGGGTGTCTGGGACGGCGCCCTCGTCCGCTGGCGGTGCGCGAAGCTCAACGGGAAGGACTGGGTTCGCCTGTGGGTCGAGCACCTGACGCTCAACTGCCTCGAGGAGGAGGGGCTCCCCCGCGCGAGCGTCCTCGTCGGCTCGGAAGACGCGTGGCGGCTCGCTCCGGTCGAGGACGCGCCGGCGCTCCTCTCGGACCTCCTCGCGCTCTACGGGGAGGCGCTCCTCGGGCCGCTTCCCTTCTTCCCCGAGTCGTCGCTCGCGTACGCGCTCCGAGCCGGGGAGCCGGAGGCGGCGCTCGCGGCCGCCGTCGCGAGCTGGGTCGGAAACGACTTCAGCCGGGCCGAGGGCGAAGACCTCGCCTACCGCATCTGTTTCGGCCCGGACGCCCTCGGGGCCCGCTTCCGGGAACTGGCGAAGGCCGTGTACGCGCCGCTCCTCGGCGCCAGAGAGAAGAGCTGATGGCGCTCTTCGACCTCCTCTCCTGCCCCCTCGAAGGGCGAAACCTCCTCGAAGCGAGCGCCGGGACGGGCAAGACGTACGCTCTAGCGGGGCTCTACCTTCGCCTCCTGCTGGAAAAGGGGCTCCCGCTCGGGAGGATCCTCGTCGTGACGTTCACCGAGGCGGCGACCGGGGAGCTCCGCGACCGGATCCGGCGGCGGATTCGCGAGGCGCTGAGGGCCTTCTCCGGCGAGGCCGCGCCCGCCGACGAGCTCCTCCTCGCCCTCCTCGAGCGGTCCCCCGATCGCCACCGGGCCGCGGGGCTCCTCGCCGCGGCGCTCGCGCAGGTCGACGAGGCCGCGATCTTCACGATCCACGGCTGCTGCGCCCGGGCGCTCTCGGAGAGCGCCTTCGAGTGCGGATCTTCCGCCGAGGCCGAGCTCGTCCCCGACGCCTCGGAGCTCCTGCGGGAAGTGGCCGAGGACTTCTGGCGCTCGCGGCTCCTGGGCGAGTCTGCGGACTTTCTCGCGTACGTGCTCGAGACCCAGCGGGAAGAGTTCGGCCCGGAGGGGCTCGCGCGGCTGCTCCGGACGGCCTCGCGCAAACCGGAGATCTCCATCCTGCCGGAGGACGCCGGGAGCGAGACGGCCGGCGTGGAGGAGTCGTACCGGGAGGCCTTCGACCGGGTCCGCCGCGTCTGGGCCGAGGGAGAGACCGAGGTGTGCCGGATCCTCCTCGAGGACCCTCGGCTCAAGCGCCAGACGTACGCCAAGCGGTTCGTGCCCTCCTGGCTCGATCAGCTCCGGGAGTATCTCTGCACCGGCACGCCCCAGGCGCGGTTCGACAACTTCAAACGCTTCTGCGCGAGCGACCTCGCTGCCGCCACGAAGGACGGCTCGCCTCCTCCGGACCACCCCTTCTTCCACGCCTGCGAGGAGCTTCGCTCCGCTCTCGAAGCGCTGCGCGGGGCCTACGACCGGAAGATTCTCGCGCTCAAGGCCGAGTGCCTGCGCTGGGCAGGGGAGGAGCTCCGCCGCCGCAAGCGGGAACGGAGCGTCCGGAGCTATGATGACCTCCTCCTGGATCTCAAGCGCGCCCTCGAAGCGCCCGGCGGGTCCGAGGTGGCCGGCCGGCTTCGGAAGAGGTACGGCGCGGCCCTCGTCGACGAGTTCCAGGATACGGATGGCGTCCAATACGCGATCTTCCGGCGCGCCTTCTCCGAGGAGACGGCGCTCTTCCTCATCGGAGACCCGAAGCAGGCGATCTACGGCTTTCGGGGCGCCGACGTCTTCACCTACGTGGCCGCCGCGCGGGAGGCCGGCGCGCGCTACACGCTCGGCGTCAACTGGCGCTCGAGCTCGCGGCTCGTCGCGGCCGTGAACGCGCTCTTCGAAGGGCGTCCGCGGCCGTTCCACCTGTCCGAGATCCCCTTCGAGCCCGTGGAGGCCGCAGCGAGGCCCGGCGAGGCCGAGCTCGAGCTCGACGGCTCGCCCGACCCGGCTCCCCTGAAGCTCTGGCTCCTGGAGCGGGCGGAGGGCGAGAAGCCGCTCGGGACGGGCGAGGGGACGGGCCTCGTCGCCGAAGCGGTCGCCGACGAAATCGCCCGTCTCCTGAACGCCGGCCGGGCCGGCAGGGCCCGGATCGACGGGAGGCCCGTCGCCCCCGCCGACGTCGCCGTGCTGGTGCGGAGCAACCGCCAGGCTTCCCTCGTGCAGGGGGTCCTCGGCACCCGCGGCGTCCCGAGCGTCCTCCAGAGCACCGGCAGCCTCTTCGAGTCGAGAGAGGCCGAAGAGGTCTTCCGGCTCCTCCGGGCCCTGGCCGAGCCGGGAAACGAGGGGAGGGTCAAGGCGGCCCTCCTCACGGACCTCTTCGGGGTGGGAGGCGACGGTCTCGCCCGGCTGCTCGCCGACGAGGACACCTGGACGGGGCGGCTCCAGGGCTTCCGGGAGTACCACGAGCTCTGGGTGGAGAAGGGTCTCCTCGCGGCCTCCCGGGTCCTCCTCGCCCGGGAAGGAGTCCGCGAGCGTCTGCTCCCGCTCCCGGACGGCGAGCGCAGGCTCACGAACCTGCTCCACTGCTTCGAGGCCCTCCACCGGGAGAGCGTCGCGGAGAAGAGGGGACCCGAGCAGCTCATCGTCTGGCTCGCGCGGCGACTCCGGGAGTCCTCGGACGCCGAGGAGCACCAGCTTCGCCTGGAGACCGACGCCGAGGCCATGCGGGTCGTGACGATCCACCGGAGCAAGGGCCTCGAGTACCCGATCGTCTTCTGCCCCTACTGCTGGAGCCCACCCCGGGAAGAGCGGGGGCCCGTCTCCTTCCACCGCGGCGAGGCCGAGCGGACGGAGTTCCTGGACCTCGGCTCGGACGAAATCGAGACGCACCGGCGGCTCGCCCGGGAGGAGCTCCTCGCCGAGGACCTGAGGCTCCTCTACGTCGCCCTGACCCGGGCGAAGCACCGCTGCTACCTCGTCTGGGGGACTTTCAGGGGCGCCGAGAGCGCGGCCCTGGCGTACCTCCACCGGGCGGCGCCGGAGGGCGGTGCCGGCGCCGAGGCCTCGAGCTCGGCGGCGCGACGGGCGGAGCTCGGGGAGCTCGCGCTCCGGGCCGGGGGCGCCCTGGAGGTCCTCCCTGTCGACCCGGCTCCTCGCGGGGAACGGTTCGAGGCCGGCTCCGCCTGCCCGGCGGACCTCTCGCCGCGTCCCTTGCGCGGACGCGTTCCCGAGGCCCTGCGGATCTCCAGCTTCACGGCGCTCACCTCCTCGACACCCGAGCCGGAGCGCCCGGACCGAGACGAACGCGCCTCCGCGCCCCCCGAGGACGGTGAACCCAAGGCATCGACGTTCCTCGGCTTCCCGAGGGGCGCGCGCGCCGGGCAGTGCGTGCACGAGATCTTCGAGGGGATCGACTTCGGAGCGCCCGAGGGCGCGGCGGCGAGGGCCCTCATCGCGGCGAAGCTCGCCGAGCACCGCTTCGAGCCGGAGTGGCTCGGTCCGGTGGAGGCGATGGTTCGGGACGTGCTCCGTACGCCGCTCGCCGAAGGGAGCCCCTTCAGCCTCAGTGGGCTGCGGCCGGAGGAGCGCGCGCACGAGCTCGAGTTCCTCTTCCCCTGCGCCGGCGTCACGCCCGGCGGCCTGGCCGAGTTCTTCCGCACCCGGACCGGCCCCGGCTTCGCGCCGTTCGGCCGAAGGCTGGGCGAGCTCGGCTTCACGACCGCCAACGGCTACCTCAAGGGTTTCATCGACCTCGTCTTCCAGGCGGAGGGCCGCTACTACCTCCTCGACTGGAAGTCGAACTACCTCGGCAGCGATCCGCGGGCCTACGGGCCCGAGGCCCTCCGGTCCGTGATGGTAGAGGAGTACTACCTCCTCCAATACCACCTCTACGCCGTCGCGCTCGACCGCTACCTCCGGCGGCGCCTCCCCGGCTACGACCACGACGTCCACTTCGGCGGCGCCTACTACCTCTTCGTCCGGGGGATGAGGCCGGAGCTGGGGCGGGGCGCCGGCGTCTTCCACGACCGGCCGCCGCGGCGGCTCATCGAGGAGCTCGCGCGCTTCCTGGCGGGGGAGCTGCCGGAGGGTTCCCCGTGACGGACTTGCAGGCAGTGGCGGAGCTGCGGGCGAGGGGAGAGCTCAGCGAGCTCGACTTCCACTTCGCCCGGGCGGTCGAACGCTGGAGCGGAGGCGCTCCGGGCGCGGTCCTGGCGGCGGCGTGGCTGAGCCGGGCGACGGCCCAGGGCAGCGTCTGCCTCGACCTCGCTTCCGCGGCCGAGGAGCTGAAGGAGCTCGGGATCGCGCGGCTCTCGGTGCCCGAGTGGATCGACGCGCTCCGGGCGAGCGCCGCCGTGGGAGGACGGGGGGAGTTCGCGCCCCTCATTCTCTCCGGCGCCCGCCTCTACCTGCAGCGCTACTGGAGTTACGAGCGTCGGGTGGCCGACTTCGTTCGGGAGCGGGCGGCCGCGGTGCTCGAGCTCGACGAGGCGAGCGCGCGGGCGAGCCTGGAACGGCTCTTCCCGCGGCGCGCGGACGGCGACCGGGACGAGGTCGACGAGCAGAAGCTCGCCGCTGCCGTGGCGGCCTCGAAGCGCCTCTGCATCCTCTCGGGCGGACCCGGCACGGGGAAGACGACGACCGTCTCGAGGATCCTGGCCCTCCTCCTCGAGCGGGAGGGTCCGCTGCGGATCGCGCTCGCCGCTTCCACCGGGAAGGCCGCGGCCCGGCTCCAGGAGTCGATCCGAGGCCAGCGGGCGCGCCTGGAGCTCCCGGCGGAGCTCGCTTCGAGGGTCCCCGAGGAAGCGTCGACGGTCCACCGGCTCCTCGGCGCGGTCCCGGGCACGACGTCGTTCCGGCACGGCGCGGAGAACCCTCTCCCCTACGACCTGGTCGTGGTGGACGAGGTCTCCATGATCGACCTGCCCCTCATGGCGAGGCTCGTCTCGGCGCTGGCGCCCCGGACCCGGGTGCTCCTCGTGGGGGACCGGGACCAGCTCGCCTCGGTCCAGGCGGGCTCAGTGCTCGGCGACCTCTGCGGGCCGGGACCCGAGCGGCACGCATACTCTCCGGCCTTCGCGCAAACCCTGGCCCGGATGACGGGCGAGCGTGTTCCGGGGGACCCTGGGCGGCCACCCGGGGGCCCCCTCGCCGATTGCGTAACCTTCCTGCGAAGGAGCTATCGCTTCGGAGCCGAGAGTGGGATCGGCGGCCTCTGCCTCGCCGTGAATCAGGGCGACGCGGCCGGGGCCACGAAGCTCCTCCGGAAGGCTGGCGGGGGACCCCCGGGGAGCCGCCCCGAGCTCTCGTGGCGGGAGGCGCCGACCCAGGAGCGGCTTCGCCGGGAGCTCGAGGAGCTCGTCCTCGGGACCTTCGCTCCCGGCCTGAGGGAGACCGACCCCGGGGAGGCGTTCCGGAGCTTCGACGCGTTCCGGATCCTCTGCGCCCACCGGGAAGGACCCTACGGCGCGACCGCCGTCAACCGGGCCGTGGAGGGAATCCTCCTCGAGCACGGGCTCGCCTCCAGGGGCGGCTGGTACCCGGGCCGGCCGGTGCTGGTGGTCCGAAACGATCCCGGGCTGCGGCTCGCCAACGGAGACGTGGGCCTCGTGCTCGCTGACCCCGAGGAGGGCGGCGCGCTCCGGGCGTACTTCCCCGCTCCGGAAGGCACGGCCGGGTGGCGCCGGCTCCCGTTGCTGCGCCTGCCGCCCCACGAGACGTGCTACGCGATGACCGTCCACAAGAGCCAAGGCTCGGAGTTCGACCGGGTCCTGCTCCTCCTCGGCGACCGCCCCTCCCGCGTCCTCACCCGGGAGCTCCTCTACACCGGCGCGAGCCGGGCGAGGAACTCCCTGGAGGTGTGGGGGAGCGAGGAGGTCGTGGCGCAGGCCGTGGCCCGGCGGGTGGCCCGCGCGTCGGGGCTGGGCGAGGCGCTGTGGGGCAGTGCGGAGTCCTGACGCCATTCAGCAGGCGCTGTATCCGCACATAGCGGGGTACGGATGACAAATCCACAGATTTCGCAGATTGCGCAGATGGAGAACCGAAAAACGGCCTGTCGTAATCTGCGAAGATCTGAGAAATCTGCGGATATCGAACTTCTCCGCAAGGAAGCGCTCGTCTGGAAGCCTGAGAGGGTCCGCCGGGTCATCGGCGCGAATTCTCGACGGCCGCATTCGTGCCGGAACGATCCTCCGCCGAAGCCGCGACTCTCCAATCAAAGGAGCTTCCATGGGCTTGAAAGACCTCGTCCTCCGCAACCGTAGCTACCGCCGCTTCGACGAGTCCCACGCCATCGCCCGGGAGACGCTGGAGGAGCTGGTCGGGCTCGCCAGGTGCACGGCGTCGGCCGCCAACCGCCAGCCCCTGAAGTACGTCCTCTCCTCCGACCCGGAGCGAAACGCCCGGATCTTTCCTTGTCTCAAGTGGGCGGCGTACCTGAAGGACTGGGGCGGTCCGGCCCCGGGGGAGCGGCCTGCGGCGTACCTCGTGCTCCTGATCGACCAGGAGATCACGAAGGAGTGGTGGTGCGACGACGGCATCGCGGCGCAGACGATCCTCCTCGGCGCCACCGAAAGGGGCCTCGGGGGCTGCATGATCGGCGCCGTGGACAAGGAGCGGCTCCGGCGGGAGCTGGGGATTCCGGAGCGGTTTCTGATCCGCCTCGTCCTCGCCCTCGGCAGACCCGCCGAGACCGTGGTGCTCGAAGACCTCCCGCCCGGCGGAGACGTCCGCTACTGGCGGGACGAGAGGAGCGTCCACCACGTGCCGAAGCGGCTGCTATCCGAGCTGATCCTCGGCTGATTCCTAGTCGGAAGTCCGTACGGTCGCTCAACTGCGCCTCGCCGCCGGAGTCTGGGAGCTCTGAGGAGGGAAGAGGCGCCGGCAGGCCGAGGACCCCGGCGCTCCCTCCCGATCCGCTCCGGCCGCCCTCACCAGCTCCGTCGGCCAACAGCCCGCAACAGGTTGGGGCCTCCTCGGGAGCTCGGGTTCTTCCCTCATGCAGCCTGTAGGAGCGGCGGTTCCCCCGCAGGCGCGATCTCCACCTTCATCCATCCCGGCTCAGCGTGGTCGAAGGCCTTGTAGGCATCAAGGATCGCCGAGAGCGGCTCCACCTTCGTAACGAAGCGGCTCGGGTCGACCACCCCGCTCTCCACGTACTCCAGGAGCTCGGGGATGTAGCGCCGGTGGTTGCAGCTCCCCATCTTCATCGTCAGGTTCTTCTGCATCGCCTCCCGATGGGGAACGCCCGCGAGGTCTGGGGATAGACACCGATGATCGAGAGCGTGCCCGCCTTGGCGAGGCTCTGGACGGCCCACTCCAGCGCTAGCTTCAGACGTTACTGGAATGATGCCCGGTAGCTGTCCTTGGCGTCCAGGCGACGAGTCAGCCGGTAGACGTGAAACAGGCCTCAGCTTTGATTCCGAGCGTCTCGATCAGCAGGACGCCCGTAATCAGCCGCCTTCCTGTCTGCCGACGAATCCGCGTCATGATCACGGGTTCCTCCGCCGAGATGTCTCTCGCCTTGTCGATCGGGAGATTCCGCTCTGCCTCGGAATTCTGCCTGTGCCAGCCGCTTCCGCTGTGTGTACGTCCTGTTCGCTTACGGACCGGACGAGATCCCTCATCCTCCGCAGGAATGCCGCGTTCCGGCGACCGGTCGGGAGTTCCTCGATCCACGGCTCCATTTCTGGAGCTCGATGGTGTTCCCCTCCGGATCGGCGACGTACTAGACCGTCAGCGTTCGCCGAGTTCCCACCTGCCCCCCCAAGCTCCGGGGCCATCGGCACTTCGCCGATCGTCAAGCGTATCCGGCAGCGGCTCACGAGTCGATCCGGCACGACTTCCCGAGCATACCTCCAAGTGGGGCACCCCGAGCATCCCAAGGCCAGGCATCACCCTTCTGGCGGTTTGCCCGCCAGTGGAGAGCTTGGAGGTTTGCCAGTTCGTCAGTTCCGCCCTCGACTACGGGCTGCACGTGGTCGATTTCCCAACCGTGCTCGCTCTCTGAGTTGCAGTAGTCGTCGTAGCGGATGAGATTTCCGAAGACATCGTGCCGGTACTCCGCCGGGTCGTTCGCGAGGACGCCGGGAGTACGGAACCAGACTTCGTCCCGAGTTCCCGACGAAAAGGAGTGACCCTCTACGTTCGTGCCCGGCTTTCTGGAGCGGTATCTCGTGAGGGGCATGGGGTCGCCCTCTATTGACTCTGAAGCTCGTCGACCTCGCCAGCCTCCGAGCCGTCTGTTCTGTCTCACGCGGATGATGGAGGTCCCGGTCGACTCTGACATGTAAGGCCCAAACGGAGAGTAGCCAAGCCGTGGAATTGAAGGGGGAGATCGCCGTCGTGACAGGCGCGGGGCGCGGCCTCGGGCGTGCCATCGCATTGGCATTCGTCCGTGAGGGCGCGAAGGTCACCGACGAGCTACCAAATTGCTCCACCCCGCGACGTGGGCCGACTGATTTCTTGCGGGAAGACCCGCGCACCGCAATGGATTCATAAACGAAAAGCCTCAAGCTCTTACATCAATGAGCAACTGAGGCTCTGTTGAATCGCCCTTCCTTTGGTCCAAAAAATCCCGACCGAGAAGGCACGCGCCTTTGGCTTTGATTCGTCTTGGCTTTCGCCTCACCGTCTCAAAACCAATTGGCTTCGTGCTTCCCGACCGAGAACAGTAAGATAACAACCCACGCGCCGGAGACAAGCCTCGCGCCCATTAAAATGTCTATAAATTTCGCCAGTTTACGTCACGCGCGCTTGAGGTGCCGCCGGACTCCATCGTCCCTAGTCTGAGCGCCCGTCATCAGGCCTGGTGTGGGGCACCTGGATGGCGAGGACCTCGGCGCCGGCTCCTTTCATGACGACATCAGATGTCCGGTCGGACCGTGCTGGCACCGGTCCGTGACGGAAGGAACACGCCGCGTCGATTTACCCGATCGGGGGCGTTGTCCCTCACGGCGTCAGCCCTCAACTTTATGGTATAGCGAGCGAAACCCGCCGTTGCCAGCAAAGGAGCCGCCATGGAGCTCGGGAAAATCGACGTCTGCGACTATATGGAGAGCTTCAGGGAAGCCGCCGAGAGTGCCCGGTCCGACGCCGTGCGCATGGAGCTGAAGAATCTCTGCGAATGTATCGAGTCCCTGGAATGCGAGTCTGCGCGGACTCAGGAACTCGTCTCCGAAGTGCGCGAGGTGGAGCAGGCTCTGAAAGCGTGCAATACGGAGAATCCGACGGCGGAGGCCTGCGACGCCTTCTTCTCGAAAGTCGAGCAGGCGATTTCGCACTGTCAGGAGGTCTGAGGAGGGCTCCCGGCCGGGCCGATCTTCACGGGGTCATACCCTCTTTCTCAGGCCACCCAGGCAGCCCGTCTCTTTGGAGCGCACATGAACCTTTTCCCCTACCTTCGGAGTCTTGGGCAGAGCATTTGGCTGGACGAGGTGACCCCGGCAACCGTCTCCTCTGGAGCTCTCGGGGCGGCAATCAGGGAGAGGGCGGTCGGTGGAGCGCGCCTCCGGCCGAGCATGGAAGGCTCTCTCGACGAGGACTTCCCTGATCGCCTCCTCGAGCGACATCCCGACGCGAGCGGGTACGAGCTCTACGAAGCCGTCCTGTTACAGGCCGCCCGGGACGCCGCGGACGCCTTCCTGGCGCTCTACGAAGAATCAAGGGGCCAGCAAGGTTTCCTGAGTCTCGGGCTCGCCCCGGGCCTCGCGTTCAACTCGGGCGACCTGATCGAAGAGGCCGAGCGGGTCTGGGAAGCGGTCGGCCGCCCGAACCTGATGATCGAGGTGCCCGCGACCGCAGACGGAAACGTCGCGATGGAGACGCTGCTCATCCGAGGCATCCACGTCAACGCGACCTGTCTCTTCTCGCCCGCCCAATACGAGGCGAGCGCGGCGACCTACGTCCAAGCCCTCGAGAACTCCTGCCGTCCCGAGGCAGTCAGCTCGAGAGCGACCTTCGAGGTCGGGCGGTTGGACGTTGCGGCGGACCGGGCGCTGGCGCGACTCGGCACCGATCGCGTGTCCGATCTGCGGGGCAGGATCGGAGTCGCGAGCGGCCTGGTCGTTCTTCGCCTCTTCGAGCGCTTCGCGGAAGCCTCCCCGGCTCCGGAGGGCGGGACACCGGCCCATTGCCTCGTCTATGGCCAGCGCGGAATCCGCCGCGAGGGGGGCCATGTTCAACGCATTCTGTGGGATTGCGCCCGCGCGGGCGGTGTGCCGAGTCCCCGCTGTCTCGAGGCGCTCGCCGCGCCTGCCACGGGAACCTGCCTCTCGTCCGGCATGCTGAAGAGGCTCGAAGAAGCCGCAATCGAGGGCGGACCGCCCTCGGTCACGGCTTCAGAGGAAGCAGTGGACACGCTCGCGGAAGTCCGTGAACTGGGAGTAGATCTCGACGCCCTCGCCGACGAGCTTCAGGCCGAAACGAATCTCGAGCGGGATCGCTCGCTCCGCCGCCTCGCCTCTGCCCTGGACGCCAAGCGAAACGCCCTCTTCCGGTCCGCGGCCTGAAGGTCGATGATCCTGGCCGTCCACTTCTGCCTGGTCCTGTTCGTAGCCGGAGGCCTCGTCGTCGTGCCGGTGGGAGCCAAGGCCGGCTCGAAATGGGTGCACCACCGGCGTTTTCGGCTCTGGCACCTGATCGCCATGGCCACCGTGGCTGCGGAGACGATCGTCGGTATGGCCTGCCCCCTGACCGTGTGGGAGGACGCCCTCCGGGGTGTCGAACGGGAAGAGGGCTTCGTCGCGCGCCTCTTGAGCGGGATCATCTACTACGATCTGCCTCCTTGGATCTTCGGCGCTGCCTACCTCGCCGGAGCCGTGTTGGTTCTGGCGCTCTGGTGGCTAGTGGCCGCCGGAAGCCTCGAGAACAGGCGTCAAGCTGCGTCTCGTTCGGACGGCGCGAGGCGCGGCTTCGACAGGTGAACGAACCCAACGGCGTCTGGCCGTGCGTAAACCACTTCGAGTGCACGCGGGTCTGCCCGAAGCAGATCCCGATCACGCGGTCCATCAACGTCCTGAAGCGAGAGATCCGGAAGGTCCTGCCGGGCGACCTCTCTCCCCCGCTCTCCTGACTCCTCTGCGCGCCAGGCCTTCGACGTACGAGCCGTGAGACCCGCTGCGGGGTTGGGGCTGAGAGCAACGTCGGCCCTCCAGCCCCTGCCGTAGCCGCGCAACGCCGTCCGGTCTCCTCTGCCTTGAGGTCCGGACGTCCTCCCGCGCGGGCTGGCCATCGAGGGGAAAACCTACCCGCTCGGCGCGGAAGCGCGCCTCCTCGAGCGAACGGAGAGGTATAATTTTCTGAGAGGCGGCGCGCACTTCCGCATCTCCTCCGTCGACCTCGGAGCCTCGAAGGCGCGCCCGCAGCATCTGAACACGAGTCCTTGAAGAGGATACCGGATGCGCATGTTCGCGGACCGTACGGAAGCTGGGAGCCGGCTGGCGCAGGCCCTGGAGGAGTACCGGGGTCGGGAGGAAGCTCTCGTCCTCGGACTGCCCCGCGGCGGAGTCGTCGTCGCCCACGAGATCGCCCGAGCGTTGGGGCTTCAGCTCGATCTGCTGATCGTGCGCAAGATCGGCTTTCCGGGCCAGCCGGAGTTCGGGATCGGCGCGATCTCGGAGACGGGGCAGGTGGTCCTGAGCTCCGAGGTGATCACCCGTTTCGGGGTCCCCCGGAGCTACCTCGACGAGGAGGTCGCGGAGCAGAAAGCAGAGATGCTGCGTCGGGCGCGGCTCTACAGGGGGGACCGAGCCTTTCCCGACGTATCGGGCCGAACCATCGTCCTGGTGGACGACGGCGTCGCGACGGGCTCCACGGTCAAGGCGGCGATCGCGACGCTCCGGAAGGAACCGCTCCTCAACCTGGTGCTCGCGGTGCCGGTTGCCCCGCCCGAGACGGCGGTGGAGCTGCGAGGCTCGGTCGACGAGTTCCACTGCCTCGCGACTCCCGATCCTTTCCGCGCGGTAGGGGCCTTCTACGAGGACTTTCGACAGGTCTCGGATTCGGAAGTCGTTCGCCTGCTCTCCGACGCGACTTCCTGGAGGTCTACCCATGAACAAGCTGCCTGAAGAGCTCGTTCGGATCCCCACGGACGGAGTGGAGCTGGAGGGCGATCTCGTCGTGCCGCCGAGCGCGGCGGGCCTCGTGATCTTCGCCCACGGCAGCGGAAGCAGCCGCAGGAGCCCCCGAAACCGCGCCGTGGCGGAACGGCTCCAGGTAGAGGGTTTCGCGACCCTGCTCTTCGATCTCCTCACCCGGACCGAAGACCTGGACTACGCGAACCGGTTCGACATCCTGCTCCTGACGCGGCGCCTCCTGGCCTCCACGGAGTGGGCCCGTCACGAGATCAGCCTGGCCGGGCTGCCGATCGGCTACTTCGGGGCGAGTACCGGAGCGGCCACCGCGCTGCAGGCTGCGGCGGTCCTTCGAGAGGTCGTACGAGCGGTGGTGTCCCGGGGTGGCCGGCCGGACCTCGCCGGCGACGCCCTGGGCGCCGTGGTCGCCCCAACCCTCCTGATCGTCGGCGGATTCGACCACGTCGTCTTGCGGCTCAACCGCGACGCATACAGCCGCATGCGTGCCCCTCGGGAGCTGGCGATCGTCCCGGGGGCCACACACCTCTTCGAGGAACCGGGAACCCTCGACCGGGTGACCGATCTCGCGATCCGCTGGTTCAAGGACCATCTCCTCGTCCGGGAGGAACCTCGATGCGCGTCGTGTCTTTGATCGCAAGCGGGACGGAGATCGTTCACTCGAACCCGTTTCTCGAGACCTTCCGCTGGGCTGACCGCTGCCGACGCTGGATCGGGGAGCTGCTGGAGTTGGCAGGGCCGGCGCGTTCGGAGGCAGCCCACGAAGTCCTCTTTCGGGATCACCCCCTCTCCCTCAGGAGGTACGGAGAGTTCGAGACCGGGGCTCCGGTGCTCTTGGTTCCTGCTCCGATCAAGCGCGGCTACTTGTGGGATCTCCTCCCTGAGGTCAGCGTTGTCCGAAGGCTTCTCGCCCACCGTCTTCGCGTCTATCTCGCCTACTGGGAAGATCCCGACGCCGAGGGAGCGCACCTCGGGCTCGAAGCCTACACGGACGCGCTCCTGCGCTGCGCCTCCACTGCGTCGAGGGACTGCGGCGGAGTCCCTCCCGTGCTCATCGGTCACTCCCTCGGCGGCACCTTGGCCGTGGTGGCAGCCGCGCTCGAACCCAGCGCGGCCGCTCGGTTGGTGCTCCTCGGCGCGCCGATCGACTTCGCGTCCAGGACCGGCATCATCGGGTTCCTCGCCGCCCCTGGGCAGAACTCCTGCGCCACGCTGCCCGACGGGAACACGCCGGGTTCTCTCCTGGGGACGGCGTCCTTCGCCGCGGATCCGGTTGCGTTCGGGCTTTCGAGGTACCTGGATGGACTCTCCAGCATGGCCGATCCCTTGCGGCTGCGGACCCATCTGGCGGTGGAGCGCTGGGCTCTGGACGAGCTTCCGTTGCCCGGTCGGCTCCTTCGCGACCTGCTCGACCTCATCCGGGAGAACCGGTTCATGACGGGAAGCCTCTCGCTCCGAGGCCGTACCGTCGGGCCCGATGCCATCCAGATGCCGGTCTTGGCTGTTCTGGACCGGCAGGACACCGTGGCGACTCCCGAAACTGTCGTCCCGTTTCTCCGGGAGCTGCGCAGCCCGGAAAACCGGCTGCTCTGGTTCTCGGGCGAGACCGGGACCTCCTTGCGGCACGTGGGGCCGCTGGTCGGACCAGGCGCCCACGCCCTCCTCTGGCCGAGGATCATCGACTGGTTGGGGGAACCGGAACGGATGGAGATCGCCGTCGAGGTGGCGACTGGCGCTCCCTGCCGCCCGCAATCAGAGGTGTGAGTGCGAATCCCAGAGCCGTCTCGTCCTGGGCATGGTCCTCCCCGACCTCTTTAGCCCCAATACTGTTCACTTAAGGACGGACACGGCCAGACAGGCACGGTGCGGCCCCTTGAGGTGCTGACCTTTCCTTCGAAGGTGGTAGTTGCTCATCTTCCGCTTCACCCCTCGGGGGTTGCGACGACCGCGAC
>JACRCS010000947.1 GCA_016218905.1 Deltaproteobacteria bacterium | reverse complement strand
GCCGAAGAGTATGGGCCGCCCGCAGAGCGCTCGCCGTCGAGGGATCGGCGCGTCCACTGGGCCATCGCGGCGATGCAGAGCCCCACGAGAGCGAGGGCCAGCACCGAGAGGCGCCACCCGAGCGCGAGAGCGAGGGCGGGCAGGGTAGCTCCGGCGAGCGCGCCGCCCACGGGCACGCCAGTCTGCTTGACCGAGAACGTGACCGCCATCCGCGCAGGCGGGGTCGTGCGCACGAGGAGATCGGAGGAAGCGGGAGTGATCGGTGCGTACCCGACCCCGATGAGGATCGCGCCCAACGGAAGCAAGAGGGGCTGCGCCGCGGGCACGAAGGCGACGAGCCCGATGCCTGCTGCACACAGGAGCACGCCGATCTGGGAAACTCGAATCGGTCCGTAGCGCCCGATGAACGCGCCGGCCGCGAGGCTGGCGGCCATCCCTCCGGCGTTGATAATCCCGACGAAGACGCCGGCCAGGCCGGCCGGGAGCGCGAAGGATCGGGCGATTTCGGGCGCGAGGACGGCCGGCGCGGTCGAGGCCGCCGCCGTGAAGATTTGGATGGCCAGGGTGACCGCAAGCGCGAGCCAGCCGTTCGCCGCGTACGCCTGGAGCGCGGCCTCCTCGTCGAGCCTTGCACCCTGGTCCATGCTGCTCCCGACCTCCTGCTCTCGCCCGTCATTGGCGCAGGCGAGATCGCTCTCCGGCCGCCCTCGGTCTGACAGACCGTTCCTTCCGGGCGGCGCTCAAGACGTCCTCAGGTTCCGTATCATAGACCTACACCAGCGCCGCGCATACGGGGCCGCGCGCGGCAGTCAGGTGAGACACAAACCACCCCGAAGCCAGGGATCACGGTCGTCCTGGTGGAGGACAACATGCGGCCCGTCATGGGGATCTCGGATCGAGTTTGCGCGCTGAACTTCGGGGTCGTGCTCGCCGGGGGCGCCCCAGGGAGATTCAGGCGCCCCCGATTTGATTTGCCGCGTATCTGGGAGAAGCGGAATGCTGAAGCTCGAAGGGGTGCCGGCCGGCTACGGTCGCGCCCCGGTTCTCCGCGATAGCCACCTCGAAGTGGCGCCCGGCAGGATCACTCGCTGCCGGCTGCGTTGGACCCGATGAGGGAGCAGATCTGCCCTTCGATCACGTCGAACGAACAGCCGGCCACCGCCCTCAGACCTCCGAAGTCCATGGAGACCCCGCAAACTTCCAGCAAGGGCTCGCGGACTGGAGTCGCCAGTTTCTGCCGCGGCGCTCATCTGAAACTCCTCGCCCCGCGCATCAGGACGCGGCGGCGTCCCAGGTGTCTGCCGTACGGCCCTCAGCCTTGAGGCGGTACTTCTCTACCCGCTCCGTGGGCGTCTTGGGGAGCCTCTCCACGACGCGGATGTAACGGGGAACCATGAAGTGAGCCATGCTCTCGCTGCAGTGGCGGTGCAGTTGCTCCGGGTTGATGGTGTGCCCCGGCCTGGGGACGACGCAGACCAGGACGTCCTCCTCTCCCAAATCCGAGGGCACCCCGACCGCCGCGCTCTCCAGTACCGAGGGGACACGATTGACGATTTGCTCCACTTCGAACGAGCTGATGTTCTCGCCGCGGCGCCGGATCGCTTCTTTCTTCCGGTCTTTGAAGCGGTAGTACCCTTCTTCGTCCCGCACGAGGGTGTCTCCCGTGTGGAACCAAAGATCCCTCCAGGCTTCCACGGTCTTCTCCGGCATCCCGACGTACTCGAGCATGAAGAAGTTGGGGAGCCTGGGCCGGACCAGCAGCTCTCCCGGAGTCCCGTCGGGTACGGTGCGCCCCTCTTCGTCTACGAGCTTCACGTCGTACGTGGGCTGGACCTTCCCGCAGGTGCCAGGCTTTCTCGCCCCCGGAAGGCTCAGGCAGACGATCCCCACCTCGGTCATCCCGTACCCCTCAACCAGAGTGACCCCGAAGCGCCGTTCGAACTCCTCCCAGAGGGAGCTCGGCGCCCCGGCTCCATACATCCGCCGCAACGCGTTCTCCGCGTCTTCAGCTCGCCGCTCGGCCTTCATGAGGACCGAGATCATGGTCCCCACGTACAGGGCCGCCGTGCACCCATAGCGGCGGATGTCCTCCCAGAAGGTGCTCGCCGAGAACCGCTCCACCAGGAGAACCCGCGCGCCGGAGGTGAGGGCGGCGAGCACGCCCATGACCTGGGCCAGGCCATGGAAGAGCGGCAAGGCGACGTAGAGGCAGTCGGCGGGTCCGTAGTCCATGGACTCCGCGGCCATCCGGGCTGTCTGATAGCCTTCGTTCTGGCTCTTCAGGGCGCCCTTCGACGGCCCCGTGGTCCCCGACGTGAACATGATGATCGCCGGATCTTTCGGCCACACCGGCGGAGACTCCAGCGGCACCCCTCGAGCGAGCAGGTCTTCGAACCGGTACCCCTCGCGCCCGTCGGGCAGGGGAGGGGGTTCTCCTCCGAGCACGATGATCGTCGCGAGATGCGGGAGCGACTCCAGCTCGCCGAGCACCTGGGGCAGGTACGACGCCTCCACCACGGCGGCTCGGCACCGGGCGATGGAGAGCATGTGCCGTAGAATCGGGCCGCGATGTGCCGTGTTCACCGGGACGAGCACGGCGCCCAACTTGCTCACGGCAAACCAGGCGTACAGGAACTCGGGCCGGTTGCCCATCATCAGGGCGACAGAGTCCGGGCCCGCGATCCCGAGCTGTTGAAGAGCGGCTCCGAAGGCGTCGGAACGGGCATTCAACTCGGCGAACGTGATCGCCTCCTCACGCCACAGCAGGCACGGGTCGGCACCGCGGCGCCGTGCCAGATCCCGCAGGGCCCCGTGGTGGGTTCCTTCCTCTGGGATGGTCATGCGTCCTCCTAAGCCTGGCGCGGCCGTGAGGCCGTCACCTCGTCATCACCCAAGGCAGACAGAGGCGATCCTTCCGCCCTTCTCCTTCAATCCTCCCAGAGTTGCGTAGGGTCCTGGTCGCCGAGCGCCGGCGCTGGACGGGTCGGGCCGAGGGAGCGGCCGTCGAACTTGAGCGGTTGGGCCACGGCCCAGTCGCAGCGGCCCTGCCCCTCGATGGGGACGAACATCTCCCGGGCCCGCAGCTGGGGATCCCGGAGGACCTCTTCGAGGGCGAGCACCGGGGCCCAGGCGGCGTCGCACCGGACCAGCAGGGCTTCCCAGTCGGCGCGAGTTCGAGTGGCAAAGCGTTGCGCCAAGGCAGCCTTGATCTCTTCGCACCGTTCACTGCGGGACGGGGTGTCGAGGCCTGCGAGCGAGGGCAGCTCCAGGACCTCCATGAGGTGCTCCCAGAGATGGTCCTCATGGGTGATCGACAGGTTGATCCATCCGCCGTCGGCGCAGCGATAAGAGCAGTAGCCGGGCTGGGTGAGGTGAAGGGGACGATCGCCGTTCAAGAGTGGCGCGAGGGCCACCGACATCGCGGAGGTCAGGCAGTCGGCCATCGAAACGTCCACCTCCGAACCGAACCCGGTGCGCTCGCGCCGGAAGAGCGCCGTGACGACCCCCAGGGCGGCGAACGTGCCGGCCTGGAGGTCCCCCCAAGGCACATAGGGCTCATCGGTGACCGTCTCCTCCCGGTTCGTCAGCATTCCCGTCAGCGCCTGAAGCGAAAGGTCATGGGCCGGCCGGAGGCGGTAAGGCCCGGTCTGGCCGAAAGCGGAGATCGAGACGAAAACCAGGCGGGGATTTCGGGCCGACAGGGTCGCGTAGTCGAGGCCGTTCCGCTTCGCGACGCCCGGGCGCCAGCCTTCGATGAACACGTCGCACCGGTCGATCAGGGATAGAAGCCGTGCGTATTCGTCGGGCGCCTTCACGTCGGCGGTGATGCTCCGTTTGTTGCGAGCCAAGGCACGGAACATGCCGGGTTCCCTTCGGCTGGGATCTCCCCGGCCGGGTCGCTCCACCATGACCACGTCGGCGCCGAGGTCGGCAAGGAGCAGCGTCGCATACGGACCCGGATACGATTCCGCCACCGTGAGCACCCGCACGCCGGCCAGGGGCCTGAACGCGGGCACAGCCTTCTGGTTCAACTCCCACTCCCGGTATGGAGGGCTACGATGCGCCCATGGACTTGTGGGCTCTCCGGTGGCGCGAAGGTGCGACAGACAAGGGCGCGCATCGCGCAGGACCCGGCGTGCTTCCTAACGGGGAGGGGGCCGGGTCCCCCCGTCCAGTCGGATCACCTCGCCATTCAGGTACGCGTTCTCGATGAGGTGAGCCACGAGAGCGGCGTACTCGACAGGGTCGCCGGCTCGCTTCGGGAACTCCAGCTGCGCCACCAGCTGCTCCTTCACCGGGGCCGGTATTCCCGCGATCATCGGCGTCTCGAAGAGTCCCGGCGCGATGGTGCACACTCGGATGCCGAAGGCCGCAAGATCGCGGGCCACCGGAAGGGTGAGACCGACGACACCGGCCTTGCTCGCCGCGTACGCCGCCTGCCCCATCTGACCCTCGAAAGCGGCGATCGAAGCGGTATTGACGATCACGCCCCGCTCCCCGCTCGGAGGGGCCGGCTCGTTCTTGATCATTTCGGCGGCGACGAGGCGCATCACGTTGAATGTGCCGATCAGGTTGACGTGGATGGTCCGGGAGAACTCTGCCAGGGGCAGGGGTCCCTTCTTGCTCACGGTTCGGCCCGCCCCGCCGACTCCGGCGCAGTTCACGCAGACGTGCACGGCGCCGAAAGCCCGCAGTGCCCGTTCGACGCCCGCGGCGGCCGAGCCTTCATCCGAGACGTTCACCGCTTCATAGGTGGCGCTCTCCGGATGCGCCTCGGCGAACGCTCGGCCTCGCTCGTCGTCGAGGTCGAAGACGGCGACCTTCGCGCCCGACGCGATCAGTCGTTCGGCGGTCGCCTTTCCCAAACCCGAGGCTCCCCCGGTGACGATCGCAACCTTACCTGCAATATCCATCGCTCCTCCCGTCCGGCGGATCGCGCGGGCCAGGCCGGGGCCCACGCACACAGAGCTGCGAGACAGCCCCCCTAAACCCGTTAGGGTCCCTTCCGTTCTTTTCTGCGGGCAGGTCGAACTTCTTTGAGGGCAAGCGGTCGTACTCGTTCATCAACAGATGGCTTCGGTTGAAGAGGCCGCTGAGGCCCCTTCGATGACGCGCCCGGGCCTTGTATGATCAAACGAGCGTTCATGCCCACATCGTACCCGCAGGGCACCGAATGGTCTATGATCCGGCTCATAAACCGTTCGAAAGCAAAAGAAATATGGGCGATGAAGTAAAGAGACGTTTGGGACTTTGTTCTTGCTGGAAGGGAGGTCAGAACCGGATGAAGTCGTACTCCTTTAACTTGTCGAGATCGGTGATCGTGATTTCTCCTCGGGACGAGGAGGTGCCTCCGATGAGGCCCTGCTCCCTCAGGCGGACCAGAGTCCGGATCGTCGTCTCCGTCGTCGTGCCCGCGAACACGGCGAACTCGGCCCGAGTCATGGGGATCTTGCTGCCAAATATTTTAGAGAGCAGCGCCAGGCAGTGGACTATCCGGTGTTCGACGTCGGCCCCGATCGCGTCCGCGAGCCTTTGATGCTCGCCGCTTAACATGCCGGCGATGTACCGACGAACGGCTGCGGAGAGCACGGGGTATTTGGACCAGACCTCACGGAATTCGCTCTTGCTGATCCTTAGGACGACGGTGTCGGTTACAGCCTCGGCCGTGAGGAAATACTTATCCAGGTCGAGAGCGAGACCGTTCAGGGCGATTCCGGTCACTCCTAGAGAGACCGTAACCGTCTTGCCCGAGACCGATCCTTTGTAGAGCTTCACCCTGCCCGCGTGAACGATATACAGAAAGTCTGAAGGATCCCCATCGGCGAAGATGACGCTGCCTTTGGAGAACGAGACGGGGACGAGGAGGGATGCGAAATCATCCATGCCCTCCTTCGACAGCTGGCTGAAGATCGCGGACGCCGTAAGCGTCTTCACTTTGGATGCGTGGTCGACTCCGGCCTTCGGATGGGTGTGGCGCATAGCGTCTGCCTTGTCCTCCCGGGTCCTGATCGTCCGCTGCCTCAAACTATAGCAGACTGCCCGATCGGGAACCAACCAGAGTGAATCTGGCCCGTTCTCGGCGGCGTTCAGAAGCTCGGGATTGGCAGGGCGACCGACAGAAGGAAGGGGGGATTGGCCCGCCCTGGAGCGCCCGAGCAAGGGAGCTCCAGGGCGGGCGGCGCGGGTCTACATCCGTGGGGCGAACTGGGCTCCCAACATCTCTCGCGCGATGATGACCTTCATGATTTCCGCGCTCCCATCTCCGAGTTGAGCGCTGATCGCGTCCCGCCAACGCATCTCGAGGGCGTTGCTTTCGTCGTAGCCATGCTGTCCACAGAGTAGGAGCATCTCGTGGGTTGCTTCGACGGCACACTTCGGGCCGAACCACTTGGCCATGGCCGCCTCCTTGCTGTGCGCCAGGCCCTCGTCCCGGAGCTTGAGCGCCTTGAAGCAGATCAGTCGCGCCGCCTCGACGAACGTGGCCTGCTCGGCCAACTTGAAGGATACGCCCTCGAAATGGCTCAGGGCATGGCCGAAGGCGTGCCGCTGCCTGACGCGTTCGGCCGTTTCGGCGAGCGAGGCCTGCGCAAGCGCCAAAGCCCCTATTGCGACATACACCCGGCTCGCATCGAACGTGCGCATCACCTTGCTGAACCCTTCACCCTCGGGGCCGATGCGGTAGGCCGCGGGCACCCGGACGTCGTCAAGGATGATCGAAGCCCTGCCGGCCGAGAGATTACCGAGGTCGCTGAATCGGGAGCGGGCCACGCCCGGCAGGGTGAGGGGCACGTAGAACAGGCTGACCCCTCTTGCGCCGGCTGCCGGGTCCGTCTTGGCCGTCAGGATCACGCTGTCCGACTGCATGCCGCCGCTGATCGAGGTCTTCTCGCCGGTGATGACGTACTCCTCCCCTTCTCGGACCGCCCGGGCCATGATCGCCGCCGCGTCCGAGCCGCACTCCGGTTCGGTATTGGCGAAGCAGACGAACTCCCTCCCGGCTGCGGACGCCGGCAGGAGGGATCCCCTGAGCTCTTCGGACATCCACTCGGCCATGCCGTAGATCAACGTCTGGATGAGGATCACGATCATCGCAGTGTAGTCGACCCGGCACACCTCTTCGAAGAGGATCCCGAGGCTGACGCAGTCGGTGACCTCATAGGCGTACCGGGGCGAAGCGCCGAGGCGAAGCCAGCCGGCCTCGGCGAGCTTGCGGATGACCTCCGGCTCTACGTGGTCGAGCCTCGCGCGGCCGACAGCGCCTTCCGTCAGTTCTCCCCGCGCGAACTCCCGCACGCGAGCTTGGAACTTCTTCTGCTCATCGGTGAAGAAAACCATCGTCATCCCTCCGGGCTCGAGCTGGCTCAAGGCAGTTCCAGGCTGGGGTAGACAGGGTCGGGGACCCCGGCGCGCCCGGACAGCTCCCGGCTGATGGCGAGCTTCAGCATCGCCTCGGTCCCGGAGATGAGCTCCAGCCCCACAATGTCCCTCCACATCTGCTCGAACGGGTAGTCGTCGCTGAAGCCGGCGTGGCCGTGGGTGAGGAGGGTGTCCTGGAGGGTCTTGTAGGCGACCCGCGGGCACCACCAGCCGCACATGGCGGCTTCCTTGGCAGCCGGCTTCTCCCGGTCCATCAGGAAGAGCGCCCGGTAACAGAGCCACCGCCCGGCCTCGACGAGGGTGGCATCCTCGGCGATCTTCTCCGAGACTCCCTCGAACTTTCCGATCGGTTGCCCGAAAGCCTGCCGCTCCTTCCCGTAACGGACCGCCGACTTCAAGGCGGTCTGGGCTGCCCCCAGGGCGATGAGCGCCGTGATGACCCGGCGGAAATCGCTGCCGACCCCCACCTCGCGATGAATCCGGGCCCCGTCTCCCTCCCGGCTCAGCAGGGCGTCGGAGGGGACGGCGACCCGCCGGAAGGTCAGGGCGGCCGGCGCGGCCAACGCCAGGCCGGAGCCCCGCCAGGGGGACCGCTCGATCCCGGGAAGGTCCAGCGGGACGACAAAGGCGTGGCCGCCGGCGAACGTGAGCGCCACGTCCGCCTCCAGGCCGAAGCTGACCGGAGCCTTGGTACCGGTCACCGCGTACCCCTGGCCGTCGCGCTCCGCTTGCGAAAGACCAGCGCCGAAGTCGACGCCCGCGGCCGACTCCGTGGCGGCCAGGGCGCCGAGCCGCTCGCCGCCGAGCAGGGGAGCGAGCCAGGTCTGCTTGGTTGCCTCAGTGCCGTAGCGGGCGAGGGACAGGGTCAGTTGGTACGTCGTCGCGACGAAGTGGGCCAGGGGTACGCTCACACGGGCGAAACCTTCGGCCAGGAGAACGAGGCTGTCCAAGTTGCAGGAGTTTCCCCCGTAATCGTCCGGGACCCTGAAGCTCAAGTAGCCGAGTTGGCCCATGGCCCTTACAATCGACCGGAACGAGGCCTTGAGCTGGTCCGGGGTCTTGGGCGCGACTTCCCTGTCGGCAAAGTCCTTGATTGCCCATTGGAGCAGGTCTTCGTCTTCGGAGAAGCTGAAGTCCATCGGGATCCTTTCCGTTCGTCGTTCTGGCGGGTCGCACGCACGCGGTGCTCCGACCGGCGTTACCGCGTGAACGCCTGGCCGCAATCCTTCCCGACCCCCGCTCGTCAGGCTCTCTTCAGGATCGTGACGGCGCACGCCGCGTTGTCGTCCGAGGCCCAGCCACCGGCGTTCTCAGTTAGGCCGATGCGGGGCTCGTTGGCCACCTGCCGCTCGCCTGCCTCGCTCCGGAGCTGCCAGACCACTTCAGCGATCTGCGCAAGGCCGGTGGCGGCCACCGGGTGCCCTTTGGCCGCCAGGCCGCCGCTCGGGTTCACAGGGAGCCTTCCGGTCCGGGCGGTGATCCCTTCATCGATGAGACGGCCCGCCTCCCCCTCGCGGCAGAACCCGAGCTCCTCGTAGAGCAAAAGTTCGGCGGGGGCCATTCCGTCGTGCACCTCGGCGAGCTCCACGTCCTCGGGGCCGATCCCAGCCTTCTCGTAGGCTCGCTCTGCCGCCCGAGTGGAGATGGGCCGGTGGTCTTCCCCGGGAAAGGTGAAGGTACCGGAGACGAGCTCACAAGCGGCGATGTTGACCAGAGGCTTCGCTGTATACCGGCGGGCCAGGTCGGCCGCACACACGATGGCGCAGGCGGCACCGTCGCCCATGGTGGAGCACATCAGCTGGGTCAAGGGCTCGGCCACCACCCGAGACTTGAGGACCTCTTCCGCGGTGAGCGGTTTGCGGAACTGGGCGTAGGGGTTGAGGGAGCCGTTGTAGCTGTTCTTCTCGGTCACCTTCGCGAACTGCTCCTTCGTCACTCCAGTCCGCTCCACCCAGCGGCGCAGCTGCATGGCATAGAGGGCAACGAACATGAACCCGAACTTGGCGAGCGTCGTGCCCTGGGCCATCGCAGCCGCGGAGCGGGCGGTGTCACCGCAGAAGAGCTTCTCGACCCCGAGGGCCAGGGCGACGTCGCACTGGCCCGAAGCCACCTCCAGGTACGCGCCCCTGAGCGCCGTGGAGCCGCTGCTGCAGGCATTCTCCACGTTGATCACCGGCAGGGCGAAGAGACCCGCTTCGGTCAAGACGTGCTGGCCGATGGTGCCCTTGAGCTCTGTCAGCTGGGGTGCCAGGCCGTTCGCCGCGTAGGCGACCTGGATACTTCCCGCCGGAACGTTCGCGTCGGCGATGGCGTTCCAGACGGCCTCCCGGCCGAGATCCTGCAAGCTTCGGTCGGTCCACTTCCCGAACCGGGTCATGCCGACGCCGATGATGGATACGTCTCGCACGCGTGCTCTCCTTCGCTCACTGCCGGGTCGGTCGGAACTGGTAGGACATCAGGTCGTTGCCCGATTCGTCCTCCCGGACCTTGCCGACCACGAGCTCGAGGTCCATCCCGATCTGGAGCAGCTTCGCATCCGGGTCGACGCCGGTGATGAGCGACCAGATGCGGGGCCCTTCCGCCAGGTCCACGTACGCCTGAATCGAGGGTGCCTGGAAGCCGGGGAGCGCCGCGTTGACGATGCTGAAGGTGTTGAGCCTCCCCCGGCCCGCGAGACGGTGCTCCTGCATGGTGCCGGGCTTCACGCACCGCGGGCAGACCGTCCGCTTCGGAAACGTCACGGTGCCGCACGCCTCGCACCTGGCCCCGATTAGGTAGGGCTTCTCCTCGGGGGACGCGGGCATCGCGAACACCCCCTCCTCGATCGGGATCTGCTTCCGTTCCGTTGGCTCGCTCATGGCGACCTCCTCACTGGCCTTCCAGGACCGCCTCATTCCGGCTACATGCCCTTGAAGACGGGCTTTCTCTTTTCGTTGAACGCCCGGACGCCCTCGCTGTAGTCGTAGGAAGCGTTGTTCATCATGGCGTAGAGGAGGGTCAGGTCGAGGCCGGCGGGCGCGTTCAGGTAAGCCGTCCGGTTCATGATCGTCTTGGTGTAGCGCAAGGCGGTGGGGCTGTAGCCGGCCAGGACGTCCGTCACCTCCCGAACTGCGCTCTCGAGCTCGGCTGCCGGCACCGCACGGTTGACCAGGCCGATTGCCGCAGCCTCCGTGCCCGTGATCCGCTTGGCGGTGAACACCAGTTCCTTGGCCTTGCGCAGCCCCAGGAGCACCGCCAGCCGGTAAGGAGCGCCGCCTGCGCCGATGAAGCCCCCGTTCACGTGCTGGTCGCCGATGATCGCGTCTTCTGCGGCGATGACGAGGTCTGCCGAGAGCATGATCTCGAACCCGCCGGCGAGCGTGTAGCCGTTCAGGGCGGCGATGACCGGCTTGTAGCTATTCTCGATCCGCTCGAGCATCACCTGATTGCAGTAACGGCACCACTCCTGCTGGGCATGGAGCGTGGCCATCTCAGGTCCGGCGGCCATCTTGAGGTCGAATCCCACGCAGAAGGCGCGACCGCTGCCGCTGAGGACGATCACCCGGATCTCCTCGTCCTTCTCCGCCGCGTCGAGGGCCTCGCCGAGCTCGATCACCATGGGCTTGTTCAGGGCGTTCAGAGCCTCCGGCCGGTTCAGGGTGATTCGCCCAACGCCGTCCTTCTTCTCGAAGAGGATCGTTTCATATGCCACGTCGTTCCTCCTATGTCTTAGCCAAGGTCTCGGGTGGAGCATCGCCTGCTCGCGCTATTTGGAGGACCAACCAAAGGTTTATAGACATACTATTGCGTAAGCTACCGTTATTTCTATGATGTGTGTCATAAATCGAAAATAATTGTTTCAGCCGAGCACCACAATAAGAAGGCGTTCGTGCATTGCCTGACGAGCGGGCGACTCTCGCGGCTAGGGGCTGGCGGCCCTTAGTGTCTGCCTCGCCTTGGACGTCTCCCCCGCATTCCTCGGCAGCCCATTAGGGCAGCAGCATAAAACACTAGCTCATTCACACCCATCAGCGGTCGGAGATTTTTTCCAGTTTATGAGCTGGATCACAGACTTTAGCTCCTCCATGAAGCATAATACCGTTTGTCGCCGTGAAGTCCTGCGGCAGGCCATCTCAGCTCCGGGAACCCGATCACGGCGCTGAACCCGCACCGAAGGAGGTAATCATGAAGAGAGCTCTCGGGCTGACTCTGCTGCTGGGCGTGTTCATGGCTGCGGTGCCTGCTCGGGCCGAGGTGGGGCTGACCGAGAAGAAGATCCTCATCGGCACCTCCAACTCGCTCACCGGCCCCATCGCCTTCGGAGGCACTCAGCAACTCGTCGGAGTGGAGGCCTACCTGAAGCACGTGAATGCCCAGGGCGGCGTAAACGGGCGACTGATTGAGTGGAAGTGGTACGACGACGCCTATAAACCTCAGGATGCGGTGGCCAACATAAAGCGGCTCGTCGAGCAGGACGGAGTCTTTGCAATCATCAATACGATGGGCACGGCTACCTCGAAAGCGGTAGTGCCTTATTTGGAGGAGAAAAAGGTCCCGGACCTCTTCCCGGCACAAGGGGATCCGGGACTCTCGGGGAAGAAGTACGTCTTCACCTCCGAACCCTTCTGGGATTTGCAGACGCGGATCATCTGCCGCTGGCTGGTGGAGAAGAAGGGATTGAAGCGGATCGGCATCGTGTACCAGGACGACGCCTACGGGATCCCCTTCTATGAGCTGCTGAAGGAGGAGCTCAAGGCGCTGAACCTCGAGCTCGCCGCGGGCGAGTCGATCCGGCGAGGAGCCTCGGACGCGACGGTGCAGGTGGCGAAGATGTCAGCCGCGAACCTCGATGCCTGCCTTCTCGCCCTCACGCCGGGACAGGGCTCGCAGGTGCTGAAGGAGGCGGCGAAAGCCGGCTGGAAGCACACAAAATTCATCGGGACCTCGCCTCTGACGGATGAGACGTTCCTCTCGCTCGCCGGCGCCGAGGGCGAAGGCGTCTGGGGCTTCACGCCCTGGCCGGAGCCCCGTTACTCCAAGCTGCCGGCCATGCAAAAGTACCGGGAAATACTGGCCAAGTACGAACCCAAAGCCGTGCCCAACCGTTTCAACATCTACGGGTATTTTTACGCGATGCTGGCGGTCGAGGGGATGAAGCGCGCGGGCCGGGACCTGACCCGCGAGGGGCTGATCAAGGCGATGGAGTCCATCAAGGACTGGGAGAGCGGAATCGTTCCGCCGATCTCTTTTAGCCCCGCCGATCACCACGCTCTCTCGACCGGCATGATGGTCGAGGGTCGCAGCGGGCGCTTCATGCCCATCAGCGGCTGGCTCGCCATGAAGGGGGGAAAACTGGCCGAATCGCGGCTCGACGAGTAGCCAGACAGTGCAAGCTGACTGAAGGGCCGGGGTCTGCCCCGGCCCGTTTGTCGGGGCAGAGCCCGCCCGCTCTCCTAAGGTTTCACGCTCGTCATGAGCCGGCCGCCCTCCGTCCCGAGCACGGAGCGCTCTCCGAGCCGGCGCAGGACCTCGTCGAACTTTCGCCGGTACTCCCCGTCGAAGAAACGCTCGACCGTGTCCGGAAACCAGGTCGTAGACATGAGCTCGTCGAAGAAGGTCTCGCCCGCGACCCCGCCTCGCATGAGGAGCGTGTAGACCGTGATCTTCCGGAGCAGGTCGTCGGCCGCGAGCTCCGGACTCTAGCGGTAGCGGAGAACCCGCTCCCGGGACCGGCGAAGTGCTTCTCGGAAGCCGGGGAAAGGCCTCCCGTGGCCGGGATACACGAGCCGCACGTCGAGCCTTGAGAGCCGCTCAAGAGACTCGGCCCAGGCACCGGCGGCGCCGCTTCCCTCCACCCGAGTCGTGAGGACGGCCAGGTCGGACTCCCAGAGGGTGTCGGCGGAGAGGAGGAGCTTTTCCTTCCGGTGGTAGAGGACGATCCCGTCCCGGGAGTGGCCGGGCGTGTGGATCACCTCGAACTCGTGGGGTCCGATGGCGAGCGGCTCGGCGTCCTCCAGCTCCCGCGTGCAGTCGTAGAACTCCGCCTCCTGGTGGTAGTAGTCCCACCAGGTCGACCAGGAATCCCTCGCGGCGATGATCCGCCGGCCGAAGCCGTGCATCGCCACCTCGCACCCGGATGCCTGCTGGATCTGCCTGTTGGCGCCCACGTGGTCGCAGTGGCAGTGCGTGTTGACGATGAGCCGGGTCCTGCGCCAATCCACCCCCAGCGCCTCCAGCCGCGCGAAGGTCTCGCCCCTCCCGGAGGAGTAAGCGGTGTCGATCAGGACGGGGGCGGGCGAGCGGAAGGCGAAGTGGTTCCCGCTCAGATACCCTCGCTCGATGAAGAAGAGGCCGTCGAGGACCTCAACGACCGGGCTCACCCTCAGACCTTTCCGCCCCTCGGGCGATCGCCGGATGCAGCTGCGTGAACAGTGGCCCTCCTTTGCCCCCGAGAGCTCGGGCGCAGCAGGACAGATGGCGGCGTGGAAAAGCGATTGTCCCACTCGGGCGCGTCGCGGAGAAGGGCCGCAGCAACGTCGCCCCCCCGCCTGGCGTAGAGAAGAGGCGGCGTACAGAACTCCGGCGCGCGCGGCCAGCGGGTCGGCGAGCGCCTCCAAGCAGGCCCGGTACCGCCGCGCGGTAGTCCGGACGGGGCCGTTCCGCTCCGAAAAAGAGACTTCTCCCCTATGGTGTTTGGGTGATCTCCCCCATAACCGGGGACCAAGTCGCGTGGCCTACTGGCACTCGAAGCGTCAGGACCTCCAGTGCGGTCGTCGCTCCACTGCCGAGGGGAACGCTTCGGAAAGCGAGGCTGACGTGCCAAGATCGCCCACGGACAATGAACTGATCTCTTTCGGTCGGGACTTTGGTGCCGAAGTGAGGCAGCCCACCCCGTAGCGGCTGAGTTCCCCTTGAGCGCTCGCGGCTCAAGAAGGACGGTAGCGACGACGATCGCGAGTGGCCTCAGCCCAGACTAGATCCCGCCGGCCGGACTCCACGCAAGTGGTCTCCGGCCCTTCTTTTTGGCAGTCCGCGAAGCACCCTCTACCTCGCCCGCTCCACGCCGAGCGCCTTCATCCGGGACCGGAGCGTCGTGGGCGGGATCCCCAGGAGCTCGGCGGCGCTGCCCGGTCCCTGCAACGTCCAGCCGGTCTGCTCCAGGGCCAGGAGGAGGTTTCGGCGCTCGAGCTCCCGCCACTGCGCGTCCGTGAGAATCGCGCCGCCGTCGGGATCCGGCAAGGACGAAGCGGGCGGAGCCGGGCGACTCCTGGGGAGCGGCGGCAGCAGGAGCTCTCCGCCGCGGCTCAGGATGGCGGTGCGTTCGACGAGGTTCTGGAGCTCCCTCACGTTTCCCGGCCAGTCGTACTCCCGAAGCCGCGTCTCGTGAGCGGCCGTGAGCGCGGGCGGCGGGGTTCCGAGCCTCCTACAGGCGAGCGCCAGGAAGTGCCGGGCCAGAACGGGGAGGTCCTCCGGCCGTTCCCGCAGGGGCGGGAGCTCGATCGGGAAGACGCTCAGACGGAAGTAGAGGTCCTGGCGGAATCGGCCCGCCGCCACCTCGCCGGAGAGGTCACGGTTCGTGGCCGCGATCACCCGCACGTCGACCCTACGGGTCTTCTCGTCCCCGATCCGCTCGAAGGTGCCCTCCTGGAGGACGCGCAGGAGCTTCGGCTGCAGTTCCAGCGGGATCTCCCCCACCTCGTCCAGGAAGAGCGTCCCGCCCTCGGCGAGCTCGAACCGGCCCGTCCGGTCCTTGACGGCTCCCGTGAACGAACCCCGCACGTGGCCGAAGAACTCGCTTTCGAAGAGCTCCCGGGGGACGGAGGCGCAGTTCACCTTGACCAGGGTGCGCTCGCGCCGCCGGCTCCCTTCGTGGATCGCCCGGGCGACGAGCTCCTTGCCCGTCCCCGACTCGCCCAGCAGGAGCACGCTCGCGTCGGTGGGGGCCACGCGCGCGACGTGGGAGAGCATCCTCCGCATGGCAGGGCTCTCGCCCAGGATCTCCCCGAAGGCCTGGACCTCTCTGGCCTCTTCCCGTAGGTACTCGTTTTCCAGGGTGAGCCGCGCCCGCAGCCGCTCGATGGCCTCGAAGGCCCGGGCGTTCGCCACCGCCGCTCCGAGATAGTGCCCGAGGACGCTGTGCCACCGCAGCCACGTGGCCAGGTACTCGGGGCAGGGGCGGTTGTAGAAGGTTGCGGTGACACCGAGGACCTCCCCCTTGTGGACCATGGGAGAGGCGGCGTACGAGACGATCCCCGCCTCCCTCGCCCAGGGCGGCCGGTCCCAGCCCGCCTCGTCCGCGGCCGAGAGCTGGACGCCGTCCCTGGCTACCCGCCCGACGATCGGCTCGTCCAGGGGCACCGTGGTGTAGTCCCCCCGGGAGTGCCGCCAGTCCGAGGGGAGCGTCTCGGTCTTCCCGCGGTTCGCAGCCAGGCGCAGGACCGGCGGCTCTCCCGCGGCAGGCTCCTCGAGCAGCCACATGCACCCACGGGCGAAGTGGGGCCGGGTGTCGGCGTACTGCTCGGCGCGGGAAAACACCCCCTGGAGCGTCCGCTCCAGCGCGAGCGGCAAGAGAAAATCGAGGAAGGGGCGGACGTCGCCGATGTCCACGGTTCCGGCGGAGGTCACGGCGCTCCCCCTCCCGGCCGTCTCTCGACGCCGAGCGCCTTCAGTCGGGTCCGCAAGGTGGTGGGGGCCACTCCGAGGAACTCGGCCGCGCTGCCCGGGCCTTGAGTCTTCCAGCCCGCGCGCTCCAGCGCGCGGGCGACGTTCCTTCGCTCGAGGGCCCTCAGCTCGTCCTCGGTGAGCACCCTCTGCTCGACGGGCGAAGCCTGGGGACCGACGGGCTCGGGAGCCGGCTCCTGGCCCGGGAGCGGGAAGTAGAGCGCCCGGCCGCGGCCCAGGATCAGCGCCCGCTCGATGACGTTCTGGAGCTCTCTGACGTTGCCGGGCCAGTCGTAGGCCTGGAGCGCGAGCAGGTGGCCGCGTTTGAGACTCGGCTCGGGAAGGCCCAGCCGGCGGCTCGTCAGACGGAGGAAGTGACGCGCGAGATCCGGGATGTCTTCAGGCCTTTCGCGCAGCGGCGGGACCTCGATGGGGAAGACGCTCAGCCGGAAGTAGAGATCCTGCCGAAACCTTCCGGCCGCCGCCTCGGTCGCCAAGGGACGGTTTGTGGCGGCGACGAGCCGCACATCGACCTTTCGCGTCTTCTCGTCCCCGATCCGCTCGTAGGTCCCCTCCTGGAGCACCCGCAGGAGCTTGGCCTGGAGCTCGAGCGGAATCTCCCCCACCTCGTCCAGGAAGAGCGTCCCACCGTCAGCGAGCTCGAACCGGCCCGCGCGGTCCCGGAGCGCCCCCGTGAAGGCTCCCCTGATGTGGCCGAAGAACTCGCTCTCGAAGAGCTCCCTCGGGACGGAGGCGCAGTTCACCCGGACGAGGGGGCCGTCCCGGCGGCGGCTCCCCTCGTGGAGGGCCCGCGCCACGAGCTCCTTTCCGGTGCCGGACTCCCCCAGGAGGAGGACCGAGGCCTCGGTCGGCGCGACGAGCGCCACCTGCTCCACGAGCCGCCGGAGGGCCGCGCTGCCGCCGACGATCGGCCCGAAGGACTGGACGTCGCGGACCTCGTCGCGCAGGTACTCGTTCTCTTCGGCGAGCCGGGCCCTGAGGCCCTCGATCTCCTGGAGCGCCCGGGCGTTCGCCAGGGCCGCGGCCAGGTACTGGCCCATGAGGACCTGTCTCTTCCTCCAGTCGTCGAGGTATTCGCTCACGGGATGGTCGTAGAAGACGGCGAATACGCCCTGGACTTCGCCGTCGTGGAGGAAGGGGGTCGCGATGTACGCAAGGAACCCCGCCTCCCCGGCCCAGGCGGGCCGGCCCCGGTCCCACGCACCCTGGTCGCCGGCCCACGCCTGCTTTCCCTCCGCAGCCGCCCGGCCGATCACCGGCTCCGCACACCCCACGACGCGGTAATCGCCGCCGGGGCGTCGCCACTCCGCGGGGCCGGTGGCACTCCGACCGCGGGTCGAGGCGAGCCGCAGAAGCGGACCCTCTTCAGCCCGCTCCGCGAGCCAGATGCAGAACCGGGCAATGGTCGGGCGCTTGGAGAGGTACTCCTCGAAGCTCCGAAGGATTCCCTCGGGGGAGCGCTCCATTACGACGCTCACGAGGAACTCCACGAAGATTTCGAGGTTCCGTTCGGCGGTCTCGCCGAGGAGCGGCATCGGGCACCTCGTTCACCAGGAGACGACGAGATTTCGCGGGCGACGAGTTTTCGCGGCGAGGCCGGCGGCGCCCGCACGACGGCACGTCCCAGTAACTACACGCCCTTACACCGTCCGATAGCCCTGGCACGCTCGCTGCAAAGGGGCATGACCTCCACGGCCACTGAACCAGCGAGAGACGCCATGACCCGCATCGACCCGGTCGACGTAAACGCCCCCCCGAACGGCGAAGCGCGGGAGCTCCTCGAGCGCTTTCGCGAGCGCCTCGGCACGCTTCCCGCCGTGATTCGTACCCTCGCCCACTCCCCGGCCGCCCCCAAGGCCTTCACCGAGGCCGAGCTGGCCCTCCTCTCGGGCTCCGTCG
>JACRCS010000944.1 GCA_016218905.1 Deltaproteobacteria bacterium | reverse complement strand
AGGGATGTCGAAGCCGCCCTGCTCGGCGAAGAGCCCGGCGTAGTCCTCGAGCTCGCCCATCCGGATCGTCGTCTGGTAGGACGCCCCGACGCCGAAATACGGACCGAACTTCCCGTGGTAGCCGATCCGGGCGCCGTAGCCGAGGGCGGTGTCCGCGCCGTTGTTCGAGAGCTTCGCGGCGTCCGAAGAGAACATCCCGAAGGCCTGGAGGCCCTTCGCCTCGAAACTCTGCCAGGCGCCGATGACCGAGACGCCGAACGCCTGGTGCTCCGCGAACTCGTACGCGACGGACGGAGTGACGAAGGCCTGCATCAGGTTCACGCCGACGGGCGAGGTGCCGAAGACCTCGTTCGGGTAGTTCGTGTTCATGCCGCCGTTGCCGTAGATCGCGAGCCCCAGGTGGAGCTTGCCGGACAGGTGCCACGCGCCGGCGAGGGCGGGCATGACGAAGCCCTTCGAGTGGCTCTCGTACGTGCCGGGCGCGAGGCCGAACGTGCCGGGATAGCCCGACGGGTTCCCGGTGACCGTGTACTCGCGGTTCGGCATGAAGAGGCCCGCGCTGACGTCGTAGCCCTTCACGAACGCGATCGTGGCGGGGTTCGTGGCGCTCGCCAGCGTGCTCAGGTGGAGCGCCTGGCCGGCGCCGGCCATGCCGTTGTACTGCGTGCCGTAGCCGAGCGAGAAGTAGCCGTTCGTCGCCAGGGCGGGACTGGCCAGGGCGAGAAGGGCGAGGGCCGTGATCGCCAGGAACGCATTTCGTTTCATCGCACACTCTCCATGGGGCGCGCCCTTGCGGGTCGGGCCGGAAGTCGGGGCTGTCGGTGGAAGGTGATGGGCCGGCCTCGCGGCCGGTTCAGGACGTCAGCAGCCGCCGCCCTTCTTCGGCGCGGCGGAGGTCGCGACGGCCTTCACGACGAGCTTCGGCTGCGGGGCGGCCGCGGCTCCTGTGAAGGTGCCGTTCAGAGCGCTCCTCATGCGGAACTCCGCGATGAGGGCGGGAGTGGGCTCGGTCGGAGGCTGCGGCGCGGCGAGGACGTCCGCCTTCCAGGCGTCGAAGCCGCCGGAAAGGACGAGGACCTCGCCGGGGAAGGCGCGGAGCTCCGCCGGAAGGGCCGGCACGTCGCCCTTCGCGTAGGCGACGAGCGTCCGGGTGGCGGGAAGCGTAGCCGCGAGCTTCGCCGCGGTCGTTCCCTCCGGAAGCGTCATCGTGCCCGGGATCCGCTCCTTGCCCGCCGCGTCGGGCGCGCGCAGGTCGAGGATCCAGAGCTCCTGTGGCGAGGCGACGATCTTCCGTGCGAGCTCGACGGCGCCGATCTTCGCGACCGGCTTCTCGGTCACGCTCGCCTGGCGCGCCGGGAGCGCGACGGTGACGAGGCCGAGAACGGCGACGGAGCCCATCAGAGCGAAAGCGCGGTTCCGGACGGTCGGGTTCGAGGCGGGCATCGGCTTGCCCGCCTTCTTCGCGAAGATCTGCTCGAGCTTCTCGGCGCCGAAGAAGCAGCCGATCGCCATGGCGACGACACCCGCGGCGAGGACCGGGAACGGGATCCCGAGCGCCTGGGAGATCGTCACGGAGCCCATCGCGCCGCTCTTGTAGAAGACCTCGAGCGGGGCGTAGACGAGGCCGAACGCGAACGAGCCGATCGTCACCCCGACGATCGTCCAGAAGCCGTCCCACTTTCCGGAGGCCATCGCGACGACGCCGGTGCCCGGGCAGTAGGCGGAGGTCATGAATCCGGCTCCGAGGAGGAGGCCGCCGACGACGTGCGGGCCGATGAAGGTCTCCGGGACCGTCAGGAGCGAGAGGTTCAGCACGCCGAGGCCGGAGAGGAGGCCGATGCCGGCGCTCGCCGTGGCGATCGCGCTGAACATCACCTTCAGGACCCGCGTGTCGGTCAGGAAGAACTGGGCCGCGAGGTTCTTCGCGTTCCCGAACCCGGCGCGCTCGAGAACGAAACCGAACGCGAAGCCGATGAGCGTCCCCATGAGGAGGCCGGTGGGGAAGCCGAAGGCGTCGTTCGGGTAGAGCGGTAGGAGGTTCATCGCCACTCCTTCCTCAGGAGCGGGGCGACGAGGTAGCCGCCCGCGAAGACGCACATCATGAAGATCCACGAGCCGAGGGAGAGGACGGCACCGCCCGTCAATGCCTGCCCCGACGTGCAGCCGCGGGCGAGGCGGGCCGCGAAGCCCATGATCACGCCGCCGGCGATCGCGAGCGCGATCCGGCGTCCCTTCGAGACCCCTTCGCCGCGGATGACATCGCTCTTCAGCCGTCCCGCCGAGTAGGCGCCGACGAGGCCGCCGAGGAAGACGCCGAGGACCTCGAAAACGAGCCAGTCCTCGAGGAGCTTCTTCCCGGGGCCGACGTACTGCGAGAAGTAGGCGTTCGTCTCCACCGTCTTCGGCGCGACGAGGTGGGCGGCGCCGACGGCGAGCCGCGTCGCCGCGCTCGAGGAGCCGAGCCCGAAGCCCATCACGAGGAACGAGCCGAGGAGGACGAGGCCGAGGCAGATGCCGGCGACGTAGGGGTTCCAGTAGGGGCGTT
>JACRCS010000946.1 GCA_016218905.1 Deltaproteobacteria bacterium | reverse complement strand
TCGCGCATGCGGCCGAGCGACGGGAAGAGCTCGTAGACCTTCTCGGCGGTCCAGGAGGGGTAGCCCTCCCGGGGGGGCTGCCGGCCCACCTCCAGGTTCTCGGCCACGGTGAGCTCGGTGAAGATCCGCCGGTCCTCCGGGACGTACCCGATCCCGAGGCGGGAGATCCGGTAGACGGGCTTCCCCCCGATCTCCCGGTCCAGGAACCGGACCGTGCCGGCCGCGGGGCGTACGAGGCCCATGATGGACTTCATGGTCGTGGACTTGCCGGCGCCGTTGCGGCCGAGGAGCGCCACGACCTCGCCCCGCTCCACCTTGAGGGCGACGTCCGAGAGGATGTGCGCGAGCCCGTAGTAGCTGTGGAGGCCGGTCACGTCGAGCATTGGGCCCACTCCTCCTTGCGGCGGTCGAGTCCGTGCACGAGCCCTCCGCCGAGGTAGATCTCCTTGACGTGCTCGTCCTCCCGGATCTCGCGGGGCGTGCCCTCGGCCACCTTGCAGCCCCGGTTGAGCACCATGATCCGGTCGGCGTTGGAGAAGACGACGTCCATGTCGTGCTCGGTGAAGAGCACGCTGATCTCCCGCTCCCGGACGATGCGCGCGGTGAGCGCCATGAGCCCGACGCGCTCCTTCGGCGCCATCCCGGCCGTCGGCTCGTCCATCAGGAGGAGCTTCGGGCGGTTGGCGAGCGCCACCGCGAGCTCCACCCGCTTGACGTCCCCGTAGGCGAGGACTCCGCACGGCCGATCCGCCTGGTCCTGCATCCCCACGAGCGCCAGGAGTTCCAGCGCCTCGTCGCGGAAGAGGAACTTGAGGCGCCGGGCCAGCAGCCGGGTGTAGCGGTGGAAGGAGAGGAGCGCCATCTGGACGTTCTCGATCACGGTCATGCTCGAGAAGGTCGCCGTGATCTGAAACGTGCGCCCCACCCCGCGGCGCCAGACGTCCCGGGGCTTGCGGCCGGTGATCTCCTCGCCGTCCAGGACGACCCTGCCCCGGTCGGCCGGGAGCTGGCCGTTGAGCATGTTGAAGCAGGTGGTCTTCCCCGCGCCGTTGGGTCCGATGAGGGCCAGGAGCTCGCCCCGGCGGACGGCGAAGGAGACGTCGTCCACGGCCACGACGCCGCCGAAGGTCTTCCGCAGCTCGGCCACCTCCAGCAGGTTCATGCGGGCTCCTCCGCGGGCGAGAGCTTGCCCTGGAAGCGGGCCTGGACGAAGCCGACGAGCCCCTTGGGAAAGAGCAGGACCAAGGCGATCAGGATCAGCCCCAGGAAGAGCTGCCAGTACTCGGTGTACCGGTTGATGAAGACTTCCAGCATCTTGTAGACGCCCGCCCCGGCGAGCGGTCCCGTGAGCGTCTGGACGCCGCCGAGGAGCACCATCACGAGGGCGTCGACGGAGACGCCGATGCCCGCAAAGTCCGGGAAGACGCTCCCCTTCAGGAAGGCGAAGAGCCCGCCCGCCGCGCCGGCGAACGTCCCCGAGAGCGCCAGCGCCATCCACTGGGAGCGGGGGACGTTGATCCCGGTCGCCTCGCAGCGGACGCTGGAGTCGCGGCACGCCCGGAGCGTGTAGCCGAAGGGAGCGAAGGCCATGCGCCGCAGGAGGTAGATGCCGAGGGCGACGACGGCGAGCGTCAGGTAGTAGTAGGCCCGGGGGCTCGACGCCCAGGCTGCGGGCCAGATGTTCAGGAGGCCGTTGTCGCCGCCGGTGAAGCGGGCCCACTGGAAGAGGATCGCGTAGACGATCTGCGCGAAGGCGAGCGTCAGCATGGCGAAGTAGATGCCGGAGAGCCGCACGCAGAAGTAGCCGAAGACGATCGCCGCCAGACCGGCCAGCGCCACCGACCCGAGGAGCGCGACCGCCATGGGCGCCTTCCAGGTGGTGACGAGGAGGGCGGCCCCGTAAGCTCCCAACCCGAAGTAGGCGGCGTGGCCGAAGGAGACGAGCCCCCCAATGGTCATGATGGCGCCGAGACTGGCGGCGAAGAGCGCGAAGTTGAGCACCTCGGTGGCGACCCGGGTCGCGTACTCGGCGGAGACGTACGGAAAGAGCGCGGCCAGGGCGAGCGCCCCGAGGCCGAGGTACGTGAACCACGGTCCGAGCAGGCGAAGCGGCGGCTGCTGGACGGCCGCGCCGCGCGCCGCGGCTTCCGGCTTCCCGAGGAGCCCCCAGGGCCGGAAGACCAGGACCACGGCCATGAAGACGAAGATGAGGACGAGGGTGATCTCCGGGAAGACGAGGATCCCGAAGGCGCTCAGCTCGCTGATGAGGACGGCGGCGATGAAGGCGCCGAGGATGCTTCCCATTCCGCCGACCACCACGACGACGAAGATCTCGGTAATGATCTGGTGGTGCATGCCGTGGTTGAGCGCCTCGCGCGGGAGCTGGACCGCGCCGCCCAGGCCGGCGAGGAAGGAGCCGAGGACGAAGACGCCCGTGAAGAGCCATCGCTCGTTGACCCCGAGGGCGGCGACCATGTCCCGGTCCTGGGTAGCCGCCCGGACGAGGCGTCCGAAACGGGTCCGATGGAAGAGGAGCCAGAGGGCGCCGAGGACCAGCGGCCCGAGGGCGATGAGCACCAGGTCGTAGCTCGGCACCGCGCCGCCGAAGAGGGGGATCGACCCCTTCAGGCCGGGCGCGCGGGGCCCGAGGAGGTCTTCGGGGCCCCAGACGAGCCGCACGAGGTCTCCGATCACCAGCACGAGCCCGAAGGTCGCGAGGAGCTGGAAGAGCTCCGGTGCCTTGTAGATGCGCCGCAGGATGAGGATCTCCACGAGCGCGCCGAGGAGGGCAACCGCGAGCGCGGCGACGAGGATCGCTCCCCAGAAGCTGAGGCCCATGCGCGGAAGGCTCTCCACGAGGGTGTAGGCGACGTAGGCGCCCACCATGTAGAAGGTGCCGTGGGCGAAGTTCACGATCCGCGTCACGCCGAAGATGATGGAGAGCCCCGACGCGACGAGGAAGAGCGAGGAGGCCGAGGCGAGCCCGCTGAGGGCCTGGATCAGGTAGACGCCCATGCACCTTCCTTATGAGATAGCCCCCCGGTTCCCCTCCGGCGGGGAGGGCGGGCAGGGCCGCAGCCCTGCCCTCGAGTCGCGGAAACCCCGCGTCAATCCTTGGGTCGGACGGACGAGACCCACTTCTTGTCGGGCAGCGCCGCGCTGCCGTCGATGTACTTCCAGTCCACCATCACGCCCCAGCCGCGCTTCGCGTCGTACTTGGTCTTTCCCACCCAGGCGCCGAGCGTGGACTGATGATCGAAATCCCGGAAGGTGACGGGGCCCACCGGCGTGTCGAACTTCAGGCCTTCCATGGCCTTGATCATGGCCTCGGTGTCGGTTGAGCCCGCCTTCTTGATCCCGGCCGCGATGGCCTTGAAGGTGATATAGCCGACGATGGTCCCGAGCTTCGGCGTGTCGTTGTACTTCTTCATGTATGCGTCGACGAAGGCCTTATGCGCGGCGTTGTTGATCTCGTACCAAGGGTAGCCGGTGACGATCCAGCCCTCGGGGGCCTCGTCCTTGAGGGGCTCCATGTAGTCCGGCTCGCCGGTCAGCACGCTCACGACCGAGCGGTTCTTGAAGAGGCCGCGGTTGTTCCCCTCGCGTACGAACTTCGAGAGGTCGGCGCCGAAGGTCGCGTTGAAGATGGCGTCGGGCTGGGCCATGGCCAGAGCCTGGACCGTCGCGCCCGCGTCGATCTTCCCGAGGGCCGGCCACTGCTCGCCGACCCACTGCACGTCGGGCCGGAGCTGGCTCAGGATCGCCTTGAACTGCTCGACGAAGGACTGGCCGTACTCGTAGTTGGGCGCGACCGTGGCCCACTTCTTGGCCGGGAGCTTCGCGGCCTCCTTGGCGACCATCCAGGACTGGGAGTAGGTGTTCGGCCGCAGCCGGAAGACGTACCGGTGGCCCTCCTTCCAGGTGAGGTCGTCGGTGAGGGGCTCGGCGGCCACGAAGAGGACCTTGTTGCGCTTGGCGAAGCTCGACACGGCGAGGCCGATGTTCGAGAGGAAGGTCCCGGCGAGGAGTGCGACCTTCTCGTTCTGGACGAGCTCGGTGGCGTGGCGCTCGGCCGTGGCGGGGTTCCCGCCGTCGTCGCGGGTGATGACCTCGAGCTTCTTCCCGAGCACGCCGCCGCTCGCGTTGATCTCCTCGACGGCCATGTCCAACCCGTTCTTGTACGGGGTCAGGAACTGGGGGATCCGGCTGTAGCTGTTGATCTCGCCGATTTTGATCGTGTCCGCCCCCAGGGCGGGCAGGGCAGAGGCCGCGACTGCGAACGACACCAGGAGTGCAAGGGCTCGCTTCATGACCACCTCCTTCAGGGCGGGTGAGGGTGCTCGTTACCAGGTCGGCGGAGAAACCACCCAGACGACTTCGACGTCCTCGTTGCCTTCGTTGATCCAGCGGTGGGGGACCCGGGAGGAGTAGTAGAAGCTCTCGCCCGGCCCGACGTCGTACCTCCGGTCGCCGACCGTGAGGGTCAAGGTGCCTTTCAGGACGATCCCGAACTCCTCGCCCACGTGGCTGTACGGCTCGTGGGAGCCCCCCTGGGGAGAGACGACGGTGAAGAACGGCTGCATGAGCTTGCCGGTGGTGGAGCGGATCAGCTGGTAGATCTGGGCGTTCCAGTTGCCGAGGGAGACGTTCTTCCGGTCGCGGAGGGCGGTCACCACGGGTTCGGAGGCGTCTTCCTCGACGAAGAAGTCGACGATGTTCACGCCCAGGCAGTGGGCGATCTTCTTCAGGGTCGCGATGGAGGGGGAGGTGTGCCCGTTCTCGATGAGCGACAGGTGGGCGCCGGTGCAGCCGACCTGGTCGGCCAGCTGCTTGAGCGTGAGCCGGCGGCTCTCGCGCAGGACCTTGAGCTTCGTTCCGATCTCTTCGCCCACGCGCGCTCCGGCCAGCGAGATAAATTTGAGTTAACGTGATTTAAGTAGGTGACCGGGCGAGTGTCAATGGGAAAATGGCGGGATGAAGGATGAAGGATGACGACGCCCACGCTTCGCCTGGCGGAGCCGGCCTCGCCAGGCAGAGCCAAGAGGGGCTAGTGCCGAGAAGCCGAGGGATGGGCGGGAGCGGCGAGGATGAAGCACGGGAGGGCACCCGGCGCCGGCTCGAGCGGAGCTTCTTCGACCGGCCCGCGCTCGAAGTCGCCCGGGAGCTGCTCGGGTGCGTGCTCGTGCGCCTCGAGCCGAGGGGTGAGCGCCTCTCCGGGGTGATTTCGGAGACCGAGGCGTACGCCGGACCGGAGGACCTCGGCTGCCACGCCCGGGCGGGCCGAACGGCGCGGAACGCGTCCCTCTGGGGGCCACCGGGCCACGCGTACGTGTACTTCACCTACGGCATGCACTGGCTCCTGAACGTCGTGGTCGAGCCGGAGGAAAGGGCGGCCGCCGTGCTCCTGCGCGCGATTCGCCCTCTCGAAGGCGTCGAGCTCATGCGGCGACGCCGCAACGTATCGAAGGACTCCGCCCTCGCCGACGGCCCGGGGAAGCTGTGCCAGGCGCTCGCGATCGATGGCCGCCTCGACGGCCACGACCTCTGCCTGCCGGGAGCCGAGCTCTTCATCGAGGCGGGAGAGCCCATTCCCGACGAAGCCCTCCGGATCGGCCCCCGCGTCGGCCTCTTCACGGTCCCCGAGCCTTGGAAGAGCATCCCCTGGCGCTTCCGCCTCCGTTGAGCTGGGGCCCTCGAGGGCCGGAACTCTTTGACAATGGGTCAAGTTCGGCAGTTTGCCCAGGCGGGTGCCGAAAGACCGGTTTCACGCAACGGCGCAACGACGCTACGAAGACCTGTCCGGTCGGTTCTCGCGTCGCGGCCGTAGTGTCGTGGTGTGAGACGGACCTTCGTCTCCCATGCGACTAGCCCCTGGGCGTCGTCTGCCTTCATCCGGGTCTCCGGCCTGGAGTTGACACCGCCCCCGGCCTCTGCTTCGCTGGAAGGGGGTCGGGCACACTTTCGTGCACGGGCGCTTTCCGGCGATGGTATCCATGGACGTCCGAATCCTGCTCGCCGATGATCACCGGCTCGTCCGCCAGGGGCTTCGGGCCGTGCTGGAGGGCCAGCGCGGCTGGAGGGTCGTGGGCGAGGCCGAGAACGGGCACCAGGCTGTCCGCCTCGCCCGGGAGTCGGCTCCGGGCGTCGCGATCGTCGACGTGTCCATGCCCGATCTGAACGGGATCGAGGCCACGCGGCAGATCCTCGCCGAGAACCCGCGCGTGAAGGTCGTGGCCCTCACCGTCCACGCGGACCCGAAGCTCGTCGCCGAGATGCTCCGGGCCGGGGCCTCGGCCTACGTGCTGAAGGAGGGCGCTCTGGAGGAGCTCGAACGAGCGGTCCGGGCCGTACTCGCCGGCGAGATCTACCTCAGCGGGCAAGTGGTGCGAGGATTCGTCGACCAATACGTGCGGGCTCCCCGGGCGCCGTCGGAAGCCGTCCTGAGCGACCGCGAACGGGAAGTGCTCCAGCCGCTCGCCGAGGGGAAGACCACCCGCGAGATCGCGGAGCTGCTCAACGTCAGCGTCAAGACCGTCGAGACCCACCGCCAGCACATCATGAGGAAGCTCGGGCTCTACACCCTCCCCG
>JACRCS010000933.1 GCA_016218905.1 Deltaproteobacteria bacterium | reverse complement strand
GCGAACGTCTCGAAGTCCATCGGCCGGGTGCGGTCCGGGACCACGTGGAACTCGTTCACCTGGTCGGAGACGTGGATCCGGTCGGCCCGCTTGGGGAAGAGGTTGATCGCCGGGGTGCAGAAGAGGCCGAAGTGCGAGGCGTCGATCGTGCTCTCGAGCGCCGGGTCGGTCCGCGACAGAACCACCGTCACGTCGAGCTCGCTTCCCGCGCAGCGCCTCGCCGCAGGGCCGAGCCCCGCGAGCTCGATGAACATGAAGCGCTCGGGAAAGGCGAAGTACTCTTGCAGGAGCCGGTAGCCCTCGAAGGATCGAGGGCCGTGGGGCAGGAGCGCCTGCTCCTCGTCGTAGCCGAGGCGGCGGATCTGGGCCCGGGGGACGAGCTCGTGCCAGGGCCGCTCCGGCGGGCCCACGACGAGCCCCAGGCTGTTCGCGAGCAGCTGCTCATACAGGTGCTGGGGCAGTTCCCCGCCGCCGCGCAGGAAGACCGGGAGCGACGTCAGGGGCATCTTGTCGAACGTGACGCCGGCGGTGGCGCGCAGCTTCAGCCGCAGCGCGGCTTTTGCCTGCGAGAGCCAACCGGCGCCGGACGACGGCAGGTCGCGCGGGTGCGGCAGGTACTCGGCGGCCGCAAGCTCCAAGGGCCACAGGGTCACGTCGTGGGCCGTCCGGTACTCGCACGGCGTCTGTTCCCCTTTGCCGAGGAGACTGCGCAGCGCGGTGCCGCGGGGAATCGGGAAGCCCTCCCCCAGGGCACCCTGACCCAGGTCGGGCTTGAGCTGGACCACGGCCATCGAGGGGGTCGGGCAGAGGTAGTGCGGGTACACGATCTCGAGCAGGTGCTGCGTGAAGTTCGGGAACTCGGCGTCGAGCTTGAGCTGGACGCGGGCGGCCAGAAACGCGAACCCCTCGAGGAGGCGCTCCACGTAAGGATCGGCGCATTCGAACCCCTCGAGCCCGAGGCGCGCCGCGATCTTGGGGAACTCCTTGGCGAACTCGCCCCCCATCTCGCGGATGTGCAGGAGCTCGCGGTTGTAGTACCGGAGAAGCCTGGGATCCATCAGGCCGGGCCCTGGCCGCCGTAGTCGGTTACCCGGACGGTGGCCGTCTCCAGATCGATCTCGGTCTTCAAGTACAGATGCAGCGGAAGGGGCTGCGCCCAGAGGTCGCCCTCGATGACGAACGTCAACGCGCTGTGGCTCGCGTCTCGGTCCGGCGCAACGGCCCGGACGTGGACGGTGTTGAGGAGGATCCGGGGCTCGAAGTCCCAGATCGCCTGGCGCAACGCTCGCTCGAGCTCTCCCACGTCCGCGCTCTGCGCGCTGGTGCCCGTGAGGTCAGGGATGCCGTAGTTCAGGACCGAGTGGGCGACGAGGGGGTACGCGCCGAGGTCTTCCAGGGAGCCCAAGTAGCCGGTGTTCAGGAGCCAGGCCAGGTCGCGCCGAACCCCCTCGCGCAGGCGCCGCAGGGAGAGCACTCGCTGCTCCCGGGACTCCACGCGCTTGTCGGGCTCGTCATCGGTGAGCCGGTCCAGGAGCGAGGGCTGCAGGCGCTCCTGGGCGGTAAGCTCAGGCATCGCCGTCCCCTGGTGCCGCCTCCGCGATCTCGATCTGGCGGACGTCCATGAGGGGGTACTCCCCGGCGTCGGTCGCCAGCATCCGTTGGCCCAGTCCCTGGTAGGCGCCGGGGGAGGGCTCGAGCCACTCGGTGCGGCGGGCGAGCCGGATCCCACCGTCGGTCGACGCCTCGGAGCCGGGATATCGGGTGGGGATGAGCCCGACCGTCTCTCCGCTGTTGGACCAGGTGAACTGGGCCGGCATCCACACGGCGTCCCTGAGGTCTTCCGGTGCGTCGATCCGAATCTGGCGGATGCGGTGGAAGGGAACCCAGTAATAGGCCCCGTTGACGATCGCCTCCAACACGGGGCCGAGCCGGGTGTCCGCGTCGGCGAGCCACTCGAACGGCGTCCCGTCAATCGTGCCGGACGCCGCCGGAGCAGCCTCAAAGGCCTGGTCCCGGAGAGCTCGCGCCTGCTCGTGGCGGCCTTCGGCGGTCTGTCGCAGGGCCTGGAGGAGCAGCGCGACCCACGACTCCGGCTCTCCGAACACGAGCGGGCTGCGGCGCCCGGCGAACACCTCGGCACGCAGGGTCTCGCACCCGAGCGCGGTGCGGTAGGTCTGGGCCATGGCGAGGGTGCTCGCGTCGAGCTCGGCGGCCACGTTGAGCTGGTTCAGCGCGCGGTCCCACTGCCCCAGGACAGCGAGCAACTGGAAGAGGAAGACCCGAAGCTTGGGGTCGGAGGGGGCCGAGCGCACGCGCTGCTGCAGCTCGGCCAGTGACTCCTCCAGATTGCCTTGACGAAGACTCTCCTCCGCGAGCATGAGCGCTCCTTCCCTTGACAAGGCAAAACCCATCCCGCACCGGGGCGCCGCCGGAGCGGGTTCGGCTCTAGGCCGGGGCTCCCCCTCGGCGGCGCCCCGGTCTCACCCGACCGCGGCGCCGCCGAAGGGTGTGTCAGATCTTTACATTCTGGGCGATGTTGAAGGCGGCTTCGATTGCCGCATCGCCGGAGCCGTCGGGCTTCTGCGGCGTGTACTCGACCTTGTACTCGGCGAAGTTCAAGCTCACGTTCTCGGTGAGCCGGTCCTCGCCCCCGCTTCCGCCCGTGCTCACCGAGGTGATGATCACCTCCTTCATCGTCAGCTTGATATACTCGAGCGCGCTCTCCCCGGCCTTGCGCACCGTGAGCAGCGCCTCCGGGTAATGCTTGCCGGTGCTGCACGCCAGCATCAAGCCCGGCGACGCCTTGTCGACGAACTTCGTCACGGAGAGGTCCTGCACGCTCACCTTTCCGGCGCCGCCGCCGCCGCCCATGTGTGTGGTGCCCGACTGGCTCATGCCCCAGCTCCAGGCCAGCACGTCGATCTCGTCCTTGTGGGTGGAGTCGATCGATTCACCCTTCACGTCGCCGATCTTAATGAACATGTCAACAGCCATCGGTTGTCTCCTTCCCTAGCAGGTTGTCCGCGGCAGCTCGCCGCGGGTGTGGTGCCCGTGTACCCGGTTGCAGGCCCCTGAGGAGGATCACGCCCCCTTCGCCGACGGCAGCTTCGACACGAGACGCAGCGACACGGTGAGGCCCTCGAGTTGGTAGTGCGGTCGCAGGAAGAACTTCGAGGTGTAATAGCCCGGGTTTCCTTCCACTTCCTCGACCACGACCTCGGCGGCCGCGAGGGGCTTTCGGGACTTGGTGTCCTCGCTGGAGTGCTCCGGGTCCCCGTCCACGTACTGCATGACCCATTTCTGGAGCCATCGCTGCATCTCGGCCCGCTCCTTGAACGACCCGATCTTGTCGCGGACGATGCCCTTCAGGTAGTGGGCGAAGCGGCAGCTCGCAAAGAGGTACGGCAGCCGGGCCGCCAGGGCGGCATTGGCACTGGCGTCCGGGTCGTCGTACTCGGCAGGCTTCTGGAGCGACTGGGCGCCAATGAAGGCGGCGAAGTCGGTGTTCTTCTTGTGGACGAGCGGCATGAAGCCGTTCTTCGCGAGCTCCGCCTCGCGGCGGTCGCTGATGGCGATCTCGGTGGGGCACTTCATGTCCACGCCGCCGTCGTCCGTGGGGAACGTGTGGGTCGGCAGCCCCTCGACCGCGCCGCCGGACTCCACGCCCCGGATGCGGGAGCACCAGCCGTACATCTTGAACGCACGGTTGATGTTCGTGGCCATGGCGTACGCGGCGTTGGCCCAGACGTACTTGCTGTGATCCGCGCCCTCGGTGTCCTCCTCGAAGTCGAACTCCTCCACCGGGCTCGTCTTGGCGCCGTAGGGCAGGCGGGCCAGGAACCTCGGCATGGCGAGCCCCACGTACCGGGCGTCCTCGGACTCTCGCAGGGACTTCCAGGCCGCGTACTCCGGCGTCTGGAAGATCTTGGTCAGGTCTCGGGGATTGCTGAGCTCCTGCCACGTCTCCATCTGGAGGAGCGACGGGGCCGCAGCGCTGATGAACGGGGCGTGGGCCGCGGCGGCAACCTGGGCGAGTTCTCCGAGCAGCTCGACGTCCGGGGGGGTGTGGTCGAAGTAGTAGTCGCCGACCAAGCACCCGTACGGCTCCCCTCCGAACTGGCCGAACTCCTCCTCGTACAGCTTCTTGAAGATCGGGCTCTGGTCCCAGGCCGTGCCCTTAAACTTCTTGAGCGTCTTGGCCACGTCCTTCTTCGAAATGTTCAAGACGCGGATCTTCAGCATCTCGTCGGTTTCGGTGTTGTTGATGAGGTGGTGGAGACCCCTCCAGGCGCCTTCCAGCTGCTTGAAGTCCTCGTGGTGAAGGATGAGGTTGACCTGTTCTGTCAGCTTCCGGTCGATCTCGGCGATGATCGCCTCGATGCTCTTGAGCGCGTCGGCTGAGATGAGCTTTGTGTCGGCGAGGGCTTGGGCGGCGAGGGTCTGGACGGCCTTCTCGACGGCCTCCTTCGCCTGATCGGACTTGGGTTTGAACTCCTTCTGGAGCAGCGAGGAGAACTCGCTGACCTCGAAGGTCTTGGCTTCGGGCTGTGCCTGGGCTTCGGTCGTCGGATCGGCCATGGGACTACTCCTTGCCCGTGGTTTCGGTCTGCGGCGCCTCCTCCTGGGGCTTCGGCGCCGAGGCCAACGCCTGGAGCAGGGCCGGGTCCTGGAGAACGTTCGCGATCAACTCCTCTGCGCCGCTCTTGCCGTCCATGTAGGTCAAGAGGTTCGCGAGTTGGGTCCGCGCGTCGAGGAGCTTGCGCAGGGAGTCCACCTTGCGGGCCACGGCCGCGGGCGAGAAGTCGTCCATGCTCTCGAAGGTGATGTCCACGCTCATGTTCCCCTCGCCCGTGAGGGTGTTGGGAACCTGGAAGGCGGCGCGCGGCTTC
>JACRCS010000080.1 GCA_016218905.1 Deltaproteobacteria bacterium | reverse complement strand
TTCGCATCGGCAGGGTGCCGGGTCCGTGGGACGGGAGCCCCCTCGTACACTCCTTTGGCGCGGGTCACGGATGACCGATCGGGCCCGACCCGATGTGGAGCGAGGGATGAAGAACGGGGTTCGTTTCCTGAAGATGCTGGGCCTTGCATCGTTCCTTCTGGTGCAGCCCCTTCGAGCGCAGACCGTCACGAACATTCGGGCGCAGCAACAGGCCGACAAGACCGTCGAAGTCCTCTATGACCTCTCCGGTGTGGCGGCCGGAGGGGCGACGGTCTCGATCGCTTTTTCGAGCGACGGTGGGGAGACGTACACGATCACTCCGGCGACTTCGACGCTCTCCGGGCACGTCGGAGCCGGCCTGGCCAGCGGAACGAACCGCCGCATCGTCTGGAACGCGGCCGCGTCGCTTCCGGCGAATGCCCACGGGACGAGCTACAAGGCTGCTGTCACGGCCACGAACCCCTCGATCGCCGGGCAGGAGATCTCGTTCACACTGCCGGGCGGGGTGTCGCTCGCGATGGTGAAGATCCCGGCGGGGACGTTTCAGATGGGGTCGCCGGCGAGCGAGAGGGGTACCGACAGCGACGAGCACCCCGTCCACCAAGTGACGCTGACGTCGGACTACTACATCGGCAAGTTCGAGGTAACGCAGGCGCAATGGCGGGCGGTGATGGGAGCGAACCCGAGCGACTTCGAGAGCTGCGGTGGCGACTGCCCGGTGGAGCAGGTGTCATGGGACGACATCCGCGGGGCCAACGGGTTCATCGGGAAGCTGCGAGCGCTTCTGGGGGACTCGAAGTTCCGCCTGCCGACGGAAGCGGAGTGGGAGCGAGCGGCGCGGGGTGGCACCCAGACGCGGTTCTCATTCGGCGATGCGCTTGACGGGGATGATGCGTGCGGAACGAACACGGCGGCGGACCCGTACGTTTGGTGGTGCGGGAACGCGGATGGGACGACGCATCCGGTGGGGACGAAGGGGCCGAACCCGTACGGCCTGTTCGACATGCACGGGAACGTCTGGGAATGGGTGGAAGACTGGTACGGGACCTATCCGACGATGGAGCAGACGGACCCGCCGGGGGTGGCGACGGGTTCGGTGCGGACTATTCGTGGCGGCACCTGGTTCGGCGGCCTCATGTACGCGCGCTCCGCCGACCGTGGCGACTACGGCCCTGGTGGCTCCGACAACGCCATCGGTTTCCGTCTCGCCGCAGCAGGCTCCGACACCGCGTGCTCGAACGTCTTCACGATCGACCTGCGGGAGGCGGCGTGCTCGCTCACATGTTCCGTCGGTGTGGCGACGGCGGCCGTCGCGGGAGCCGACATCTCGTTCTGGGCATCCGCCACACCGTCCAACTGCATGGGCCCGATCAGCTATCAGTGGAGCTTCGGGGACTCCGAGCCCGGAGCCGGAAACACTTCGTCGCTCCAGAACGCCGTTCATCGCTACGCCAGCCCCGGTACATACCTGTGGGCTCTGAACGCTCTGACTCCCGGGGCGACATGCACCAAGACCGGGTCGATCGTCGTGTCGGCGCCGCCGGCCCAGCCGCCGATCCTTTTCGCCCACAGCATCTGCTCGGGCTGCGACGCGTGGAAGGAGATGGCGGAGAACCTCCGGAGCATCTCCACGGCGAGGTATGGCTCGGCTCCCCCGCTCGACCTCTACTTCGACGGGACCTGGGTCCGGGACAAGGACGACGACAGTCGGTACTTCCCCGATCGTGGGGCAGGCTACGGGCAGATGGAAGCGCGGAGGATGTACACGATCACCTACTTCGATCCCGCTGCCGGAAGCAAGAGCGCGGGCTTCGACAGGATGAAAGTCAAGGACATCCCCATCGAGGGACTCGCCGGTCAGCTCGCCGCGGTCGTCGCGGCGATCCGGTCGGTCAATCACACTGTGTCCGTCGACGTCGTGAGCCACGGCCTGGGCGGGCTCGTGACTCGGACCCTGATCGAGGATCTCGGCAGCGAGACGTCCCAGCTCGAGGCCTACGTGCCCGGTTCGGTTCGGCAGGTCGTCACCATCGACACGCCCCATAGCGGCTACCCGGACGTCATTTTCGGCCTCGAACAGAGTGACCTCCAGAAGCTGTTCGGTTCGGCGGGAAGTCCGGCCGAGCTCGCGGCCTGCTTCGCCGCCTCGAGCGAGCAGAAGGAGCAGATGCGGGGCTCTCCGATGTCCGAGTTCCTCAAGACCCTGAACGGGAGGGACCTGCCGGCGTCGGTTCCTCTCACGGCGGTCGCGACGACGGGCCCTCGTTCGATGTTCCTTCCGGGTCTCGCATCCGACGGGATCGTCGCGACGGTCTCCCAGGACATCAAGACGATCGAAAGGTACCGATGTGCCCCCAGCGTGACGACGATCCCGAGCACGGCGAGTGGCCCGATTGCCCACCTGACGGTCCTAGGCGTCATGGACACGGGTCGTCTCGTGGACTCGATTCTGGCCAGGCCGCATCGGACGGAGGAGACGGGCGGCTGCCAGGCGTTTTCGCCGTTTGCGCCGACGACTCTCGCGGTCCCGAATCTGGCCCAAAGCCAGCCCGGGGCGCGGACGCTCGTGCTGACGTTCCCGGCCGGGGGAACGACGCCGAACGAGGTTCCGGAATCCGCGAGCTCGGTGTGCTGGGCCACGGTCGTGGCGCGTGCGGACGACGGAAGGGAGCTGGCTCGGCAGGAGGTGCCGGCCGTCGGCACGCAGATGGTCCAGTTCGGCATCCTTCCGGCATCGGGCTGGCACATCGAGCTGCTGAGCACATGCGCGGTGACCGTCTTCGCGCGTGTCGACTTCACGCCGGCTGACTCGTTTGGCGCGGCCGCGAGCGAAGCGGTCCTTCCAATCGTGCTGGAT
>JACRCS010000943.1 GCA_016218905.1 Deltaproteobacteria bacterium | reverse complement strand
GCCGCCTTGCATGCGATCAGCTCGATCGAACGGAACATCATTACGGTCGAAGACCCCATCGAGTTTCAGCTTCCCCTGATCAACCAGGTGGGGGTGAACGCCAAGCGCGGCCTTACGTTTGCGGGGGCGCTCCGCTCTATCCTTCGTCAGGACCCGGACGTGATCCTCGTCGGGGAGATCCGCGACCCGGAGACCGGCTCCATCGCGGCGGAGGCCGCCCTGACCGGCCATCTCGTCCTATCGACGCTCCATACGAATGATGCCCCCCAGGCCGTCACGCGCCTGATGGAGATGGGGATCCAGCCCTTTCTCATCGCGCCGACGCTCGTCGGCGTTTTGGCCCAACGCCTGGTGCGCAGGATCTGTCCTCACTGCAAAGTCCCCCACGAGCCGACGGCCGCCGAGGCGGCATTGGCTTCGGTCGAAGAACTGGTCGGCAAGGTCACTTTCCACGCCGGCAAGGGCTGCGGCTTCTGCGCCGGATCGGGTTACAAGGGCCGGACGGCAGTCCATGAGATCCTGAAGCTCGACGAGGAGATCCGTCAGCTCATCTCGGAGAAAGCGAGCACCACCGAGATCCGCCGCGTGGCGGCAGGCAAGGGATTCCGCGATCTGCGTTTCGACGGTCTACGGAAGGCCGTCGCCGGAGTGACTACCCTCGCGGAAGTGATTCGGGTGACGAAAGCCGTGGACTGACATGAGAGCCGAGCACATCAACGCCTTCCTCGTGCCGTCGGTGGAAGTGCTCCGGAGAATGGCGCGTACGGACGTCCGGGTGGGGCGTCTAACCAGATTCGAGAGTTCTCTGCCGGAGCACGACTGGAGCATCATCATCGGATTGAGCGGCGGGATCTCCGGATCCGTCGTTCTGAGTTTCTGCCCCGAAGTGGCCCGAACCCTCGCCGGCCGGATCGCAAGAGAGGAGCCAGACGAAGCGGCAACCGGGGAGATCATGGGAATCCTCTCGGAGCTCGCCAACACGATCGTGGGAAACGCGACGGGCCACCTCTCCGAGCTCGGAATCCGGGAAGGCATCACGCCGCCCACCGTCGTACGCGGTTCACAGGTCAGGTTCGACTTCGCCGACTCGACCGAGAGTATCCGCGTGCCGCTGAAAACCGGTGCCGGAGCTCTCGATATGATCGTGTCCCTAGCCAAAGACAAATCATGAGCGAAAGAGCTCAACACTGGAGCAAAGCCAATGGATAAGAGCGCGCTTGTCGTAGACGACTCCCCCTACATACAGAAGGAACTGACGAGGATATTGGAAAAACACGGCTGCAAAGTCGTAGCCACGGCCCTAAACGGCCTCGAGGCCGTCAAGAAGTACAAAGAGCTAAGGCCTGACTTCGTGACTCTCGATTTGGTCATGCCCCAGATGGGCGGCATTCAGACCTTGATGCTCCTCAAAAGGATTGATCCCGCCGCTTTGGTCATCATGGTGAGCTCGATGTCGAGTAAGGACAAGATCGTCGAGTGCGCTCGCGCCGGCGCAACTCACTATATCCTCAAACCGTTCGAGGAGGAAAAGATCGCGGAAGTGTTAGAGAAAACGGTCTTCAGCGATCGAGTCGCTCAGTCCGCAGGGTAGCCGTAGCCGCCCGTCTCGATACTGACGAGCTTGCCGTCTTCGAAACGGACGAAGTACAGGAACCTTCCGGGCCCGAAATTGTACGTCCACTCATCAACGAACGTGCGAGTCTCCACTTCCAGGAACTCGCGCCTCGAGCGGTCGAAGCGAGCCGCGCTCCGGGATACTTCGCGACTTTCCCGCAGAGCCGGGTTCCCGCATCTCGCCACGACCTCCCCCTTCGTCTGTCCGAGGGCGAATTCCCTTCCGTCGCACCCGTAGGTCACGCCCACTCCCGCCCGCGAGCCGGCCCCCGGATCGGCGTAGCCGTAACCGCCCCGATCGATGTTCGAAACCCGGCCATCCTCCAGCCGAACGAAGTAGAGGAACTCGCTCGGGCCGAAGTTGTACGCCCAGATCTCGACGTTCACCGTCGTGCGCCGCTCCACCAGTCGCTTGCGGCTCACGTCAAACGCGCGAACCGTCCGTTCGTCCTGCCGCGCCTCTGCCGTGGCCGGGGGCCCGCACTTGGCCAGGAGGTCGATCTTCGCGTCCCCGGTGGAGACGAGCCGTCCACCGCAGCGCAAGGACGAGGCGGACGCCGAGGTTAGAGGAAGTGCCAACACGAGGAGGAGGAAGAATGGGATGGTTGTCATGTCGGACCTGCCGCTCAACCGGGCCAGACCACCTGTGACTCCGTCACCTCTCCTCGAGGTGCTCGGCCACGATCCTGAAGATCCTTCGAATCGGCTCCGCAGCGCCCCAGAGGAGTTGGTCGCCTACGGTAAAGGCTGCCAAGTACTCCGGCCCGAGGGTCATCTTCCTAAGTCTTCCCACAGGGACTGTGAGGCTGCCGGATACGCGGGCAGGCGTGAGCTCCTCGAGCGTCGCTTCGCGCGTGTTCGGGACGACCTTCACCCAGGCGTTGGACTCCGCGATCATTCCGGTGATCTCGTCCAGCGGGATGTCACGCGTCAGCTTGATCGTCAGAGCCTGACTGTGGCAGCGCATCGCACCCACTCGAACACACACGCCGTCCACCGGAATCGGCCGGGAGGTCCCCAGGATCTTGTTCGTCTCAGCAGCGCCCTTCCACTCCTCCCGGGTCTGGCCGCTCTCCATGAGCCGGTCGATCCACGGAATCAAGCTGGCCGCCAGCGGCGCTCCAAAGTTCTCGGCCGGAAAGTCACCGCTCCGGAGCGCTCCCGTGACGACCGTCTCCAATTGGAGCGCGGAGGCCGCCGGATCGCTCAGCAACGCATTTGCCGCCCCGGCGAGGCGCGACATCTGCTGTACCAACTCGATCATGTTCTTCGCGCCGGCCCCCGACGCCGACTGATAGGTCATCGACGTGACCCACTCCACGACGCCGGCCTGGAAGAGCCCGGAGAGGCCCATGAGCATGAGGCTCACCGTACAGTTGCCGCCGACGAAGGTCTTGATTCCGCTCCTCAGTCCCGCATCGATCACCGCGCGATTGACCGGATCGAGCACGATGATGCTGTCGTCACGCATCCGTAGCGCCGAGGAGGCGTCGATCCAGTAACCTCTCCAGCCGCTGGCCCGAAGGCGCTCGTAGACCTCATGAGTGTGGTCGCTGCCTTGACAGGTAACCACGACGTCGAGCCGGGCCAGAGCGTCCAGATCGTACGCGTCCTGCAAGGGGGGCAGATGCGCATCACCCACATCGGGGGCGGCTCCCCCCACGTCCGAGGTGGAGAAGAAGACGGGTTCGACCCCGTCGAGGTCCCTCTCTTGCCTCATCCGGTCGAGGATCACCGACCCGACCATTCCCCGCCAGCCGATCATGCCAACTCGCAACATGCGCCTTCCTTTCGAGGACGCGCCCGTTCGCGTCCCGATCGCGGATGATCCAGCAATACCCATAGTGCCCCCTCACCGCACCTGCAAGGCCCCAGGCCGTTGCGGCCGGTAGAGCGACGCGCGCGACGAACTATTTCAGGAAACTCTTGAGCTTCCGGCTGCGGGTGGGGTGGCGGAGCTTGTGGAGAGCTTTGGCCTCGATCTGGCGAATGCGCTCTCTTGTCACGGCGAAATCTCGCCCTACCTCCTCCAACGTGTGATCCGACTTCTCGCCGATCCCGAATCGCATCCGCAGAACCTTCTCTTCCCGCGGAGTGAGCGTGGCGAGAACCTCGCGCGTCTTCTCGGCGAGGTTCGACAGGACCGCAGCGTCGTCCGGCGGGATGGCCTTCTTGTCCTCGATGAAGTCCCCGAGATGGCTATCTTCTTCATCCCCGATGGGCGTTTCGAGGCTGATGGGCTCTTTGGCGATCTTTAGGACTTTGCGCACCTTCGAGACGCTCATTTCCATGCGGTCGGCGATCTCTTCCGGCTTGGGCTCTCGGCCGAGCTCCTGAACGAGGTAGCGGCTGGTGCGCACGAGTTTGTTGATTGTTTCCACCATGTGCACCGGGACTCGGATCGTTCTAGCTTGGTCTGCAATAGCCCTGGTGATGGCCTGGCGAATCCACCAAGTCGCATAGGTCGAGAACTTGTATCCTCTCTGGTACTCGAATTTATCGACAGCCTTCATCAGACCGATATTGCCCTCTTGGATGAGATCCAGAAACTGCAATCCCCTGTTCGTGTATTTCTTTGCGATACTGACAACCAGCCTCAGATTGGCTTCGATCAGTTCAGATTTTGCGATCTTCGCCCTGAGCTGGCCGGACTTGATCTCTTTGATCTTCTGGAACAAAGCCTCCCGGCTCAAACCTGTAAGCTTCTCGACCGACTCGATGAGTTCCAGTTGACGACTCGTTTCCTTGCGCAGCCGCTTGATCTGGTCAGGTCTTCGACCGAGCTCCCGGCAAATGGTCTTGAGCTCCTTCCCCTCGCACATGTTCAGAAACTCACGGGGAGGCATGCCCGTCTCTACCGACATCGCGCGGAGTGCTTGTTCGGCCCGCCGGATCTCCTCGGCCAGATCGAAGTACCGCTGGACGATCCGATCCACCACCTGATCCTTGATGCTGAGGGACCGGAAGAGGCGAACCATCTCCTTCTGGATCCGTCGGATCTCCGCGGCTGCCCCCGCGCTCTTCTCGGGTTCGCGGCACGCGACGGCGCGCAGTTCCGAGCGTTCGCGATCAAAGCCTTGGATCTCCTCGACGGTCTGAAGAACCCGCTGGAGTTGCGAGTCCCCGGCTCGCAACCCTTGCTCGGGCTCTGCCGCCGGTTCCTCCTCTTCCTCCTCTTCCACCTCTTCCGAATCGAGAAAGTCCACGACGGAACGAAGTCCGATCTCTCCTCCTTCGAGCTTACGACCGAGGGCAGCGATCTCCTCCACGGCGAGGGATCCGCTGAATGCAGCCTCGAAGGCTTCGTTCAGACCCGCCTCGATTCTCTTGGCGATCTCTACCTCACCCTCGCGCGTAAGAAGCGCGACCGAGCCCATTTCGCGCAGGTACATTCGGACTGGATCATTCGTCTTCTCGAAGAGGACATCGTAATCGGAGGCTTCTTCCTCTTCTTCATCCTCCTCTTTGCTCCCGTCCTCCGAGTCCTCAACCACCCCGCCCAAGTCGTTTCTCTCCCGAATCTCTTCCTCCAAGTTCGAGTCGTCGACGACATCGATGTCCAAGTCCCGAAACATGATGATCAGCTCGTCCAGCACTTCCGGGTCGATTACCTCTTCGGGCAAGGCATCGTTGATCTCGCGATAGGTAATATAGCCCCTATCCTTACCCTCCTCGATCAGATCCTCAACGTCTTCCAATCGAATGCCTTTGGGCATGAATTCAATCTCCTCGGCAGAAAAAAATCGTCGATTCAAGATACCAGGTTCGCCGGCGCAGTGAAGGGGCCTCTTCCCTAACTTGCGCTCTTTCGGCGACACTCGACCAGCGCCCGATCCAGGTCCATCTTCTCTTGCTGCAGGGAACGCACAGCGAAGGCGTCGCCCCTCGCCTCGGCCTCTCGGATCTCACGGGGAAGGATGCGCGCCCTCGCCTCCAGGTTCCTCAACCGAAGCTTCGCCTCCAGAGAGTCGAACGAGCGCCTTCGCTCACCGCCGCCGACGAGGAGCTCGGAGAGGAGGCTTCCGGTACCGGAGGGCGCATTCTCGAGCGGGAGACAGTGCGCCTCCTCCTCCCTGCCGGACACGAAGCGGCACGCCTCCCGGAGCGCGCCGGGCTTCATCCAGGCGTCCAGTCCTCGTTGCGTGAACTCTTTTCGACGGCCGGGTTCGAAGACCAGGCACTCGAGCAGGCTCCTCTCCACCGCGTCGAAGGGGGGAGTCTCCTCCTGCGCGGGCGCCGCCGCGGCGTGTCCGCTCTCGCGTGCCATCCTTCCGAGAAGTTCCTGTTCCGGGACGCCCAGGGCTTCGGCAGCCCGCCTCGCATACAGTGCCCGGGCCATTGGCTCCGTAACGGCTCTCAGGCCGGGGAGCGTGGCCTCCACCGCCGCCAGTCTGCCTTCAACGCTCCCCAGGTCAAACTTTCGGCCGATCTCCTGCAAGCAGACTTCGAAGAGAGATCCGGCTTCGCGAATCAGCGCGGCCAGGTCCCCTCCCGCTCGCACGAAGCTGTCCGGGTCGTGCTCGGGGGGCAGGAGTACCGCGCGACACGCCAGCCCGGCGGAGAGGAAGACCTCCAGGCTCCGAAAGGCTGCCTTGCGGCCCGCTTCATCTCCGTCGTAGACGAGCACCACCTCTTCCACCCGCCTCTTCAATGCGAGAGCGTGCTCCCGCGTGAGAGCGGTGCCGAGGGTGGCGAGGGCGCTCCGATGTCCGTGGGCGTGGAGCGAAACCACGTCGATGTAGCCCTCTACGAGGACGGCCATGCGCTCCCGCCGAAGCGCCTCTTGCGCCTGGGTAAGGCCGTAAAGAGTTTCACTCTTGTGAAAGACCGCGGACTCCGGACCGTTCAGATACTTCGGTTCGTTCGGGCTCGAGCCGATCGACCGGCCACCGAAACTCACCACCCGTCCGGAGGAATCCCAGATGGGGAAGACGAGCCGGTTTCGAAGCCGGTCGTAGTAGCCCCCCGAGGATCGCTCGGCCGCCAGCCCCGCACGCGCAGCCAGCGCCAGGTCGAGCCCCTTCTTGCGCAAGTAACGGCACAGGGCATCCCACCCGGAGGGAGCGCAGCCCAATCGAAAGGCATCGGATGCCTCCGGCCCGATCCCTCGCTCCGACAGGTATCGACGGGCAGCCTCCCCTGCCCTTCCCGCGACCAATTGATGTCGATAGTAGCGGGCCGCCAGCTCCAGCAACTCCAGCAGCACGTCCCGTTCCTCGCGAGCCTTCTTCATCTCGGGCAGCTCGGGCTTGAGCTCCAGGGACACGCCCGCTCGACCGGCGAGGATCTCGGCAGCTTCGCGAAAACTTCGCCCCTCCGCCTCCATGAGGAATCGGAAGACGTTGCCTCCGGCGCCGCAACCGAAGCAGTGGTACGTGCCGCGCTCTTCGTTCACCACGAAAGACGGCGTCTTCTCCGAATGGAAGGGGCAGAGTCCCGTCCAGTTTCGTCCCGCGCGCTTCAGCGCGACGTGGGCACCGACCACGTCGAGGATCGACACCCGCGCCCGAATGCTCTGGAGTGCCTCTTCGGGAATCCGCCCCGGTTCCATTCAGCTCGTCAGGAAAGATCGACCCAGGTGACCGCGTCATTCCCCTCAACGGGCCGCACCGCCGCCACGTGAGGGTCCTCGGCCAGGTGCTCCCGAATCGCCCGCCGGAGGGCACCGGTCCCCCGCCCGTGGATCACGCGGAAGCCGTTCGCTCCCCCGAGCAGGGCTCGGTCGAGGGCCTTGTCGACTCGGTCGAGGGCGTCTTCGACGCTCAGGCCGACGACAACCACTTCACCCGCGAAGGGCTCCGGCCTGGCAGAGACCTTCGGCGGGCCCGAAACGGGCGGACGAACCGAAGCCGTCCCGGCGAGGTCTCGAACCGGGATGGTCATCCTCAGTCCTCCGATCCGCACGGTCGCCTTCTCCCCATCGGCGTGGAGGAACTCGAGGCTGCCTTCCTTCCCGAGCGACACGACCACCACCCTGGAACCGGGTTGGAGCCGCGACAGAACCGAAGCGTCCGGAACGCTTGGGGTGGTTTCGTCTCGGAGTTCCTCGTCAAGCCTCCGGGCCGCCGCCCCGACGGCCTCTTCCGCACGCCGCTGCGAGAGTTGCCGGTCTGCGAAAGACCGAATGACGGCCGCGAGCTCTCTTCGCGTCTCTTCCAGCAGTCCGCGAGCCTCCCTCCGAGCTTCCTCGCGCGCCACGTCCCGCTCTCGTCGGGCCTCATCGACGAGTCTGTGCTGCGCCTGTATCCCCTCTTCCCACCGCCGCCGTAACGCCTCAGCTTCTTTCGCCTCCCGGAGTGCGATCTCCCTCGCCTCTTCGATGCGCGCGAGAAGCTCCGCCGAGGCATCCGAACCCGGCACGCCATAGGCGCGGGCCCTCGCCAGAACAGACGCCGGAAAGCCGAGCCGCTCCGCCACCTCCAGCGCGTTCGATGCTCCCGCCCGTCCGTACTCGAGCCGGTAGAGGGGTCGGCCGGTCGCCGGATCGAAAGCGACGGCAGCGTTCTGCGCTCCGGCCTTGGAGAAGGCGAAGACCTTCAGCCCCGCCAGGTGGGTCGTCGCCACGACCGACGCCCGGCACTCGAGGAGCTCGTCGAGGATCGCCATGGCCAGTGCGCTCCCTTCGGCCGGATCCGTCCCGGTGCCGAGTTCGTCCAGCAAGACCAAGGAACCTTCCTCCGCCGCTTCCAAGATGTCCCGCAGGTAGGCGATGTGCGCCGAGAAGGTCGAGAGGTTGCGCTCGACGTCCTGGTCGTCTCCGATATCCGCGAAGAGGCGGTCGAACCAGCCGACCCACGTTCCCTCCCCTGCCGGAACGTACAGACCGGACTGAGCCATCAGGACGAGCAATCCGGTCGTCTTGAGCGCGACGGTCTTTCCACCGGCGTTCGCTCCCGTGATGAGGAGGAGCCGGGTCTCTTCGCCGAGGCGGACGTCGATGGGCACCGTGGCGTCGCCGAGCTGGAGGTCGAGCAGCGGGTGCTTTGCAGCCCGAAGGTCGAGGCCCGGACCCGTGCGCAGCTCCGGACGGTTCGCCCGCATCCTCCGCGCGAGCCTCGCGCGGGCCGCAATCGAATCGAGGTGCGCGGCCACGGCAAGGTTGGCGCGAATCCTGCCCGCCTCCGCACCCACCGCCCGGGTCAGTTCCACCAGGATCCTTCGGATCTCCTCCGCTTCTTCCTGCTTCAGCTCCGTCAGCTGATTGTTGAGCTCCACCGTCTCCAACGGTTCGACGAAGAACGTCGCGCCCGATCTGGAGCGATCGTGGACGATGCCCTTCAGGAAGCCTCGAAAGTCGGTCTTCAGCGGAACCACGTAACGACCATCCCGGGAGGTGATGAAGTCATCCTGAACCGCGGGTTCGAGTTCGTGGCTCCGCAGCACTGCTTCCAGCGTCTTCAGGACCTTGTCGCGAACCCGCTTGATCTCCGCCCGGATGGCGGACAGCGTCGGACTCGCGCCGTCCAGGATCTCGCCCCCTGGCCCGAAAGTCCGCTCGAACCGGTCGATCAGGTCGAGATGCGGCGCCATCTCCTCCGCATAGCCGCCGACCGGCGAGCCCTGCGACTCCGAAGAGGCGTCCTCCAAGTACTCCAGCAAGCGCTGGCATGCCGCGATAGTCTCGCGGACAGCCAGGAATGCCTCGGCGTCGAGGCAGGCTCCGGCCACCCGTGCGGTGTCCAGCACCGGCTCCACGCGGTGAAGCCCCGCAAGCCTCGGAAGCCCGAGGGTGGGCTCGAGCCGCAGAAGTTCCCCGACTTCGTCCAGGAGCCTCTGCGCCGCGCTCAAACCCGGCGCCGGGCGCAAGCTCAGGCAGACGTCGGTCCCCTGCGGGGATTCGGCGCCCTCAGCCAGCAATTCGAGAATCCGATGGAAGCCCAGTACTCGTAAAGTCCGTTCGCTCATTCTTCCTTACGGGGGTAGATCGAAGAGCCTGGGGAACCAACGGAAGGCGCCCGCTGCCGAACCGCCGCCTCGCCGCGCGCCGGAACGCCATCGAGGAGCACGCGACTCAGGCGGCTCGCCTGCCTGACCGGATCGAAGAAACCGGGTCCGATGTAGGCTCTCAGCGGGGCGGCGGAGCTCATCCCCCCGAGGAGAGGATCTCCCGGACCATGGCATTGACTGCGCGGCCATCGGCGCGCCCCTTGACCCTCGGCATGACGGCGGACATGACCTTCCCCATGTCCCGCGGGCCGGCGGCACCGACCTCTGCCACGGCCGTCCGCACGAGTTCGCGCAGTTCGGCCTCCGTGAGCTCTGCCGGCAGGAATTCTTGGAGGATCTTGAGCTCCGCGGTTTCCTTGTCGACCAGGTCCTGCCGGCCGCCGGCCTGAAACTGCTCGATCGATTCCCGCCGCTGTTTGCCCAGGCTCGCGAGCACCTCGAGCACGTCCGACTCCGCCAGAGCAGCACGCTTGTCGATCTCGCGGTTCTTCAGGGCCGCCCGGACCATCCTTAGCGTGGAGGTACGGACGGCGTCCCGAGCCTTCATCGCTTCGAGAAGGGCCCGGTCCAATCGGGCCAGAAGAGAGTCTTGCTCGCTCATTGGGAACCTCCGGTTGGGATTTCTTGGAGCGTCTCCCGCGGAACCCGAACGGTCTCGTTTCAGCGAGGTGTCACGAAGCCCTGGATTCCTTGAGGCTTCAGCTTCTTCTTGAAGTGGCTCTCCGCATCTGCGCGGGTGCTGAACTGCCCCACCTGCACGCGGTACCAGGTGCGCCCCTGGACGGTCACGCCCATCACGTGAGCGGTGACGCCCTTGTGGCTCATCTCGCGCACCTGCTGCTCGGCGGGCCCCTTCTCCTTGTACGAGCCGATCTGTACGGTGAACGAAGCGGCGGGGAGTTTGCTCTCGGGCTTCGGAGACGCCTCGGGCGCAACCGTCTTCGCCTTCTCGGGCGCCTTCGCCTTGGGCTCCGCCTGAGGAGGCTCCTTCTGCTTCGCGATCTGCTTCGGGAGCTGGTTCTTCTCCTCGTCCGTTTGCACTTGGTTCTTCGGCGCTTCCTTCTTGGGCGCCACGGAGCCGGCCGTCTTCGGATGGAGATCGCCAACCGGCTCCGGACGGGGCGACTTCTCCGCCTTCGTCTCGGCGGCCTTTTCGGCGGAAGGCGCCGCCGCTTCCTTCCTCCCGGCCGGCTCGCTCGAAGTCTCCTTCGCGGCCGATCGAGCGACCGGCTGCGGGTCGAGCGGTGCGGTACGTTCCTCTGCCGGCAGGGCCGGACGCTCGGGCCCGGCGGCGTCCGACTGCCTCTCGGTTCTGGAGGCGGCGACTTGCGTCGTGGCGGCGTCCGTGGGCGACGGAGCGGGCGACTGAACCGGCATCTCCGCCGAATCGGGCTGCTTCAGCTCGTCATAGAACGTGTACTTGGGGCCGGCGGGCGCCGGTGCCGGCTCGGGGCGCCCCTCAGCCTGCGCTACCGACGGCGAACTCCTGCCCGCCCAGAGTCCCTTCCCCACCAGCACGCCGACGAGGAAGATGAGAATCACCGTCAAAAGGATGCCGATACCCAGCAGGTCCATTCGTCCGGGCTCGACCTTCGATTCGTACCCGTCCTCGATCTTCCGGTATTCCCTCATCCGTTCCACCCGGCGCGGCCAAAGCGCCTACTTCTTGGACGTCCCGAAAACGTCATCGACTCTCTTGTGCCTCTCCGTAGACGGCTCGGCCGGTCCACTGCTCCCGAAGGCCGCGTCACGACAGAAGTCGCGGCAGTGGAGCGCCGCTTCCCTCTGGCTCTGCTTCTTCTGGCAGGTTCCTCGCCACGCGCAGACGACGCACTCGGTTTCCGATCCTGCCCTCATATGCCCTCCGCGGAGACCGTTCCTAACGTCAACCGGTGCAAAACCCTTCTTCCTGACGAGAAGCGGGACACCCTCCGCCGCTCGTTCACGATTCCCCGTGAGTCACGGACGACAGCCCTGGTATAGTGCGCCCGCCCTGCACCGTCTCCACGTCGAGACTCCCGCCCGACGCGAGCTCCAGGCGAGCGTCGTCTCGGTCACCCCGCCCGCGACCGCATCCGGTGGGAGGGCTCTCGCTCTTCGCTAGACGGAGAACTGGGGAACAGAAGGAGCTCGGGGGAGCTCACGGCGCGGTCTCCAACGGCAAAAAGGACTGTTTACGATACAGCCCTCGGGCGGCACAAGTCAAGGAACGACGGCTCGAAATAGCGGCTCTCGCCCGTTGCGAAGCCGCGGAAGAACCGACCATCGCCCACTTTCCTCGGGGACCCTTCGGAGCCGACATGAACCTCTCCGACCTGACGATGGCGCAGTTCGAGGCCGGACTTCGCGAGACGTCCACGGCCATCGTGCCGCTCGGCAGCCTGGAGGAACACGGCGGCCATCTTCCCCTGAGCACGGACACGTTTCAGGTCGTCGAAGTCGCCCGCAGAGCGGCGGAACAGGTACCCGTCTTCGTCGCGCCGCCCCTCCACTACGGCTACTGCCGAAGCACCCGCGATCACCACGGGACGGTCTCGATCGCGCCGGAGACCCTCCGGCGACACCTCTTCGACGTGGGCGCCGGTCTCTACCGGAACGGCATCCGGGGGCTGATCCTCGCCAGCGGACACGCCGGCGGCATTCACGTGTCCTCCATGGAGGAAGCGGCGGAGCGGCTCGTCGAGGCTTTCGATGACCTGGAGGTCGCGGCGTTCTGCGAGTACCGCTGGGCTCAGGAGGAAGCTCGCGGGATCGCGGAGACCGAGGACGACGGTCACGCGGGTGAGATCGAAACGAGCCGGATCCTCGCGCTCAACCCGTCCCTCGTCCGCGGCACCAGCCCCGAGGAGTACCCTCGTTTCGAGAAACCCTTCATCGCCCGCGAGAAACGGCCGGAGTGGCCCGGCGGCGTATGGGGAGACCCTTCCAAGGCTTCCAAGGAAAAAGGCGAGGTCTTGTACGAACGCTCCGCCGCCCGGCTGGCGGAACTCGTCCGAGCGATGGAGGGACGACTCCGGGCCCGCCATCCCTGAGGATTGCCGCGGGC
>JACRCS010000942.1 GCA_016218905.1 Deltaproteobacteria bacterium | reverse complement strand
GCCGAGGTCGGCACCCCGGTCCGCTGCGCCGAGTATGTCCCGAGCGGGGTGCGGGAGTTTGCCGCCCTCTCCCCGGCGGCCGTCGCCCAGCAACTCGAGGCGCTGGTGACGCACCTCCCCTCCGGCCGTAAGCAGGTCACGCGGGCTCCGGGCTACACGGTGGACCGCAGGCTCTTCGACCAGGGGCTCGTTGGAGAGGCGCTCGCGGCGGGCGCCGAGCTCTGGCTCCGTGCCCCGGTGCTCCGCGAGGAGCGGGGCGGCTTCGTCGTGCGCAGGGAAGGCGCGACCGTGCTCGGCCGGGCGCAGGTCACGATCGGCGCCGACGGCCCGAGCTCCGTCGTCGCCCGGTCGCTCGGCAACCCTCCCCAGCGGACCGCGGCCGGCGCCCAGGTAACGGTCCGGCTCAGGGGCCGGCTCTCGGCGGCCGAGGTCTTCTTCGGTCCCGAGTGCCCGGGCGGGTACGGGTGGCTCTTCCCCAAGGGCGAGCGCGCCAACGTCGGCGTGGCCGTCGACCGGCGCCTGGGGGGTGGCGCCCGAATCGCCCTCGCGGCCCTGCTGCGGAGGCTCGAGGAGGCCGCGATCGTGCTGCCGGTGTCGGTCGAGCGCAGGACCGGCGGCGCCGTTCCGCTCGGCGGGCCGAGGCCGTGTATCCAGGCAGGGCGGGTCCTCCTCGTGGGCGACGCGGCCGGCCACACCCATCCGATCACCGGCGCGGGCATCTACCACGCCCTCGTCGGCGGGCGGACGGCGGGCCGGCTGGCGGCCGACGCGGTGGCGCTCGGCGACGCCCGGGTTCTGGGCGAGTACGGCGAACGCTGCCGTTCCTGGCTCGGCAGGACCCTCGAGCGGGCCGCCGAGCGCCGGGCCGCCTACGAGGCCTGCTGGCGCAGGGGTGAGATCGGAGACGAGCTGATCCGCAGGACGTGGGTCGCCTTCCAGGAGTATTACCGCGATGCAGCCTGAGAGCCCCGCCGTCGTCCAGACGAGCCTCGCCGCGGCGATGACCCTCGGCCTCAAGCGGGGTGCCTTTCACCGCGGGGCCCGCCTCGGCTGCCTCAACCTGCTCCTCACCTACCGGAGCGGGTGCTCGGGCCGCTGCAGCTACTGCGGGCTCGCGGCGAGCCGGCTGCCGGAGGGCGGCCGGACGTTCATCCGCGTCGGCTGGCCGACCTATCCGCTCGACGACGTCCTCGCCCGGGCCCGAACGGCTGCCGGAGTGCGGCGCGTCTGCGTCTCGATGGTGACCCACGCCCGGGCCTTTCGGGACTGCCTCGAGGTGGTCGGCCGCGTCAGGGACGAAACCGGGCGGCCGGTGAGCGCGCTCATCGCGCCCACGCTGGTGCGCAGCGCGGAACGGCTGAGGGAGCTCCGGGAGGCCGGCGCGGACTGCGTCGGCGTGGCCGTGGACCTGGCGACCGAGGAGCTCTTCGATCGTCATCGCGGCGCCGGAGTGGGCGGACCCCACCGCTGGGAGCAGTACTGGCGCACGGTCGAGGACGCAGTGCAAGTCTTCGGCCGGGTCAAGGTGAGCGTGCACCTGATCGTTGGCATCGGAGAGACCGAGCAAGAGATGGTGGGGACCATCTCCCGCGCCTGGAAGCTCGGCGCGACCCCGCACCTCTTCTCCTTCTTCCCCGAAAGCGGGAGCCTGCTCGAAGACCGGCCCCAGCCCCCGGCGGCCCAGTACCGGCGCCTCCAGCTCGCGAGGCACCTGATCGTCGGAGGCGCCGCGCGGATGGAGGAGATGAGCTTCGGAAACGAGGGGGAGCTTCGGGCTTTCGGAGTGGATCCGAGGCCTTACCTGCGAGAGGGGAGCGTCTTCATGACCTCCGGCTGCACCGGACCGGACGGCCGGACGGCCTGCAACCGCCCCTACGGAAACGAGCGGCCGAGCGGCGTTCTCTACAACTACCCCTTCGCGCCCGGGACCGAGGATCTCGAGGTCGTTGCGGCGGAGTTCGACGAAAGGCGTTGCGTGTCATGCCGAACGGGGTGAGCGAGGCGCGTTTCGCCGCCGCGTGGGCGGCCCGGAGGGCGAATTTCCCCGACGAGATCACGTTCTCCGTTCCGGGTTCGCTCCACTACGACGCGGCGTTCTTCACGAACCGCCGCGACTCGTTCGCCGTGGTGAGCGTCACGGGGACCCGCTGCGCGCTCCGCTGTGAACACTGCCACGGAAAGCTGCTCTCGGGCATGCTGCCGGCCGAGACGCCCGAAGCGCTGGTGCAGCTCGGAACGGCCCTGGCCGAGCGGGGCTGCTCGGGGGTGCTCCTGTCCGGCGGCTGCGACCCGGAGGGCCGCGTACCCTTGGCGCCCTACTTGGGAGCCGTCGAGCGGCTGAAGGGCAGGGGGCTCACCGTTCTCGCGCACTCCGGCCTCGTTGCCCGGACGGAGGCGCGTGCGCTCCGCCGGGCCGGCGTCGATCAGGTGCTCCTGGACGTCATCGGAGACCGGGAGACCGCTCGGGCGGTCTACCACCTGGACAAGGGCCCGGAGGAGTACCTGCGCGTCCTCTCGGAGCTGAAGGAAGAGGGTCTCTCGGTGGCGCCCCACGTGGTGGTGGGCCTGCACTTCGGCGAACTCCGGGGCGAACGCTTCGCCATCGAAGAGATCGGCCGAAGGGAGGTGGACCGCCTCGTCCTCGTGGCGCTCAAGCCGCTCCCGGGCACGCGGATGGCGGGCCGGAGAGGCCCCGGCCCCGAGGAGACCGCCGAGCTCGCTGCCTGGGCGCGCCTGCGGAACCCGCGAGCGCAGCTCTCCTTCGGTTGCGCCAGACCGTACGGGCCCTCGAAGCTCGCGCTGGAGCGTTACCTGGTGGACGCGGGAGTCAACGCGCTCGCCTTCCCGGCGGACGAGACGGTCCGTTACGCGGAGGCCCGCGGTCTCCGGTACCGCTTCGCGGAGCGGTGCTGCAGTATGGTGTGAGCCCATCCGGAAAGCGCCCTTCCGGATGGGGTCGTCGGTTTTCGGTTTTCGGTTGAAACCGATAACTGAGAACCGATAACCGATGACCGAGAACTGGCGACGAAGGAGCCAATATGATCATCGAAGGCTACGATCTTCCCGATGAGCTCTACTACACCGACGAGCACGCCTGGCTCAAGGTGGAGGAGGGCGGGCGGGTTCGTCTGGGGTTGAACGACTTCGCCCAGAAGCTCGCAGGGGAGATTTCGTTCGTCAAGCTCCCGAAGGCGGGCAAGGCCATCGAGAAGGGGAAGGTCCTCTTCTCCGTCCAGTCGGGGAAGTGGGCGGGGAAGATCAAGATGCCGGTCGAGGGGATCGTGGCCGAGGCGAACGAGGCGCTCGTCTTCGAACCGGCGACCGTCAATCAGGACTGCTACGGCGCGGGCTGGGTTGCCGTAATCGAGGCCTCGAACCTGGCGGCCGACCTCGCCGAATTGATCCATGGCGGCGAAAAGGTCGCGGCCTGGCTCAAAGGCGAGATCGCGCGCCACGCCAAGGCGTGAGGTGAGCTGACATGCCCCTGCGAGAGCTGATGGAAGAGTTCGGGCCGAGGGCCACGGACTCGGCCTTCGAGCGGGAGTTCTACGCGCGCGATCTCGCGTACGTTCCGGACTTCCTCCTGAACCTCCTCGCCCGGCCCGTGCCGGACGCGGTGGTCCGGCCCGTCACGGCCGAGGAGGTGTCGAGCGTTCTTCGGTGGGCGGCCCGAGAAGACGTGCCGGTCACCGCCCGGGGCGGGGGCTCGACCGCGTACGGCAACGCCGTGCCGGCCCGGGGCGGCATCGTGCTCGATCTGAACGGGTTGCAAGGAGTCCGGGAGATCGATCCTGCTGCCGGTAGGGCGTGGGTCGCCGCCGGCACGACCTGGCTCGAGCTCGACCGCGAGCTGGGCCGCCACGGCCTCGCGATCTGCGCCTATCCGAGCAGCGCGCCTTCGGCGACAGTGGGGGGGTGGATCTCCATGGGGGGGCTGGGAATCGGGAGCCTGCGGTACGGACCGGTGGAGTCGCTCCTCGAAGAGCTCGAGGTCGTCCTGCCGGACGGCCGGATCCTCCGTGCGACCGGCGAGACCGAGCCGCCCCTCGGCTGGTTCTGTGGCGCCGAAGGGACCCTCGGCGTCGTAACCGGCGCCCGGTTGAGGCTTCGGGCGAGGCCGGAGGCCGAGGGGCACTGCCTCGCCGAGGGAGGGAGCCTCGCCCAGCTCGCCGAGCTCGCGGCGTCACTCGTCGCCGAACTCGGCCCCGTCCTCTTCAACCTGCACGCCAACACCGGTGCGTACAACCGCTGGCTCGCCGCGGCGGGTCACGGCGGCTCCGGGAAGCCCACCCTGAGCGTGGACTTCGACGGGAGCCGGGTCGAGGTGGAGCGAGCCGAGGTTGCGGTGAGGGCGCTCGCCGGACGCGCCGGCGGGGCCCTCCTGTCCCCCGATGAAGCCCGCGAGGAGTGGGAGGGCCGCTTCGAGTCGCTGCGCGTCAAGCGCGAGCGCCCGGCGCTCCTTGGAGCCGAGATGCGGCTCCCCCTGGGCCGGTTCTCGAGTTACGCGGAGGGTTGCGACGCGCTCGCTCGCCGCCAGAAGCTCGAGATCGCGACGTACGGGCACGTCGTGTCGCCCGCGGAGGTCGTCGCGATGTCGCTCTACCCGACGGATGAGCGCAGGACCGCCCGCTACCTCCTCGATACGAGCCTCCTGCGCGAGCTGTACGGGCTGGGGGCTCGCTTGGGGGGCGCGCCCTACGCCATCGGCCTCTGGAACACGCCCTACCTCGGCAACGCGTGGAGCCCGCAGGAGCTCGCCGAGAAGAGGCGGCGCAAGGCCCGGCTCGACCCCAAGGGCCTCCTGAATCCGGGCAAGTACTACGCCGCTCCGCTCCTGCTCTCCCCGGCGCTCTTTTCGGTTGGGATGCGCGTCTTCTCGAGCGTCCGCCGGCTCGCTCCGAGCTCGGGAGGACGCCGATGAGGCCCGGACACGCGGGAAGCCCCTTTCGGGGGCTGGGGGAGGAGGCGAGGATCTGCGCCCGCTGCGGAGCGTGCCGCGCCGTATGCCCCACGTACGGGCAGATCGGTTGGGAGTCTGGCTCGCCCAGGGCCAGGCTCGCGCTCGCCCGCCGGCTGTCGGACGCCGAGGGCTTCGGAGAGGAAGCCACGCGGCGGGCGCTGGAGTGCACCCTCTGCGGAGGATGCCGGGAGAGGTGCCCGGCCGGGATCGACACGCGGCGGTTTCTCCTGGAGCTCCGGGAAGGGATCCGCGCGGCGGGCCGGGAACCCGAAGCCTACCGCAGAGTCGCTTCGAACCTGCGCGAGCGGGGAAACGTCGGGACCTTCGAGAACACGGCGCGCGCCGAGTGGACCGAAGACGTGGAGGATACGAGCGCCCTCGAAGCCGCGGGCGCCCAGGTGGGCTACTTCGTCGGCTGCGTCTCCTCCTTCTACCCGATGGTCGCCGAGATCCCGATCTCCTTCGCGCAGTTGAGCTCCCGGATGGCGAGGCCGCTCGGGCTCCTCGGCGCGGACGAGGTCTGCTGTGGCTTTCCGCTGCTCCTCGCGGGGATGCAGCGGGAAGCCGAGCCGCTCGTCCGGCGAAACCTCGAGGAGGTCCGGAAGCGGGGCTGGCGTACGCTCGTTACGGGATGCCCTTCGTGCTTCCACACGTGGAAGCACCTCTACCCCGAAGTCGCCGGCGGAGAGCTCGGGTTCGAGGTGGTCCACTTCACGGAGTACCTGGGCAGGTGCCTGGAGGACGGCTCCCTGGACCTCGGGGAGGCCGAGGACCTGGACGAGGTGGTGACCTACCACGACCCGTGCGATCTCGGACGCAACAGCGGTCTCTACGATGAGCCCCGGGACGTGATCCGGCGGCTTCCGGGGGTGACCCTGGTCGAGATGGCCCATCACGGCGACGAGGCGCTCTGCTGCGGCGGCGGCGGCAACTTACAGTCGCTGGACGCGAATCTCACGAAGAGCATCGCTGACCGGAGGATCCGGGAAGCGGCCGAGACCGGTGCCTCCGTCCTGGTCAGTGCGTGCCAGCAGTGCGTCCAGGTCCTTGCCGACGCCGCCCGGCGGAACAAGCTCCGGATCGAGGTGTTGGACCTGGTGCAGTTGGTGAGGCGGGCGGTGGAGGGGTAGCGCGGCGACTTCCCATCAGGTGAATTTTCTTTCTCACATTTCCCCAAATCGAGCCACAGCATTGGGACGTGATCCCGCACTAGAACAGTAACAAGCCACGTTGGGAGCCGGTCTTTCTCGGGCCCCGGAGGAGGGCACGGTCTTTGCTCGAACGACCGAGAGCCCATGTGCGAGTCGTCGTGCCGGAGGGTTGCCGGTCGTCTCGGCCGTCCTGCCGGCACACTCCCCGGCGTAACCCGCTCAGAAGCGGTTTTTTTTGTCAGTTTGCTGTCCATGTGTCAGCTGTCGAGGGAGGAAGAGATGATGACAAGAGATATTTCTCCACGAAGACGCAAAACGGCCTTCCTTGTGCTAGTGTTCACTATCCTATGGGTCATGACGGCACGGATTGCCTTCGTGGCTGATGCGACGCCCCCGGTTCTTTATAACGAGTCGCCGACGGGCATCGTCGGCCAGCCGTCAGTTTACACCGGATGGTGGTTAGAGCCCACATTGAGTTGGTTGGATCCCAATAGTGTTGACCTGTCTACGGCCGTAGTCAAAGTCAATGGAATACCCATACAGACTTATGCTTGGTATGAGACCGACGATGGTGATACACCTCCTTATATCGTGGGCGGCATTGCCGGTGCCGGCCAGCAGGTCGCAGTGGGAGGGTATTATACCCTCGAGGCATCCATTACGAACATGCTCGGCTATACAGCCACTAAGACCTGGACAGTGCTCTACAACCAGAATCCGGAAACCGTTACGGTTACGCCATATTACGATAGTTTCAGCAATCCGCCGAAGCCGAATATTACGGCAACCATCAAGGATGATTTCGGGGGAACGATCGACCAGGCTTCGATTAAGATGTACTTCGATGGCCAGCAGGTGGCGCATACCTATACGTCAATCAGCAGTAAGCAAGGGATCATAAGCTATACGCCGGCGGCTGACTTGCCGAACGGCTCTACTCATACAGTGAAAGTGAACTACGCCGACACGTTGGGTGGGGCGGCCACCACGACTTGGGTTTTTGAGGTAAACTCTAAGCCCTCCATGGTTTCGGCCACCCCTGCGGCCTGCACCAACTGCCACTTCTATAAGTACGACCCCTACTGGGCCGATTCTATCAACGTCTACTTCAACAAAACCCACAATGTCCCGCCTGGAGGCGATGCCGGTCTACTACACAGATGTGAGGCCTGCCACCGGGAGGACGAGAAGGGCGTTATTAGAAACTCGACCGGAATCGTGGCCCCGTTCGTTGCACCATCTCCTGGAAAGTGTGCGCTGGTCTGCCACAACAATCAGCCTCACAATTTGCAAAATGCGCAGCATATCAAGAGTACCAGCACTTCCTGGTACGTTTACGGAGGCGTAAGTCAACAGGCCAGCCTCGGGAGCCCCAGAACAGGCTATGATTGCGAGTACTGCCATCAGCAGTACGGCAGATGGCCATTCACGCATGAACTGATCACGAAACATACCGTCAGCATCGATGAAGAATGTGCATCCTGCCACTCTGCAGTCTTAACCAGGGAGCATGCCGGCCCGAGCCGCACCGATTCTCAGGGAAACGCGCTCACGTGCGATACCTGCCACAACAATACATCGACGACCGGGAATACGATCTTACAGCTGAATACAGCCAACATGGGTACAAGGCTCGTCGTTCCGCCGAAATTCCGGTTTGCGGAGTCGGCGCCGTGGAGCATCGCCGGGAGAAAGATAAGCGGCATACAAATACAACATTACGGGGCGGGCACCGTAGAAGTTTATTATTACAAAGACGGAGTCTGGGCGATTGCACAAACTTTCGGTTACAAAGAAGACGGGTGGAAGCTCGTACCTATCCCCGAAGCGGAGCAAATCAAGCTTGTGCTGCTGATAGAAGTGGGGGTATGGGGGGAGGTGGAAGGCAAGACGGTGAACTTGGTCCCTGATCCCTCATCTCCCATGACCTGTGCTCTCTGCCATGCTTCAAGCCATGCTGATTACGTGGCTCTGCATGATGTTGGCACCACCCTGGACACTACCTGCCAGCAATGTCATGCCGCGAACCTGATGGATGAGCACGAAGCCAAAGTCACAGAGTATTCTTGTGATATCTGCCACGGTGACGCCGTCGCCTTGCCGCAAGGTGGCAACTGCAGCGACTGCCATGGTTCCTCGTCGACGGCCCACCAGTCCATCGACCACACCGCCGCGCTCGGCAGCGGTCCGATCGTCCTTTTCCCGGACAATGGGCATGATGATGCCGGTCGGGTCGGCAGTAAGCCTTATTTCTCCGTCAGCGCCAGCTGCACGCTCTGTCACAACACCGACGTGCCGGCGGTCCACGGCAACGTCTGCGCAACGTGCCATCCCGCTCCCTTCAACACCCTCGGAACCTGGAGCGGAGGCTGCCAGCAGGGGGGCTGCCATCCTTCGTATCATGAGAACTCCACAAATGCCCACTTAGCCTTCGAAGACCCCTACGACGGCGGAAACGACTGTCTTCGCTGCCACGATGCGACTTGGAGTGTGACGCAGGCCCAATGCCTGAACTGCCACGCAGGTCCTCAGGCCGACTACACGACGGCACCCGTTACCACGTCGGACGCCCGGGCGTCGTACGTCGGGCCGGCCGAGATCGACTTCTCCGTCACCGTGAACGGCAAGGTGGCCCTCGGAAGAACGTTCTACAACCTCGACGGAGGCGCGACCGTGGCCGCAGGAAAGAGCCTACGGGTGGACGCCCCCGGGTCCCACACCCTGGAGTTCTGGTCCATGGACCAGTTCGGGAGGACCGAGGCCGCTCATCGCACCGTCTCTTTCACCGTGGCCGCCGACAACGTTCCGCCGACCACGACGTCGGACGCGCAAAGCACGTACTCCCGGGCGGCGGTCATCACCCTGACCGCTTCGGACGCGAGTTCGCTCGGCGTAAAGACGACGTACTATCGCATCAACGGCGGCGCGACCCAGACCGGGACGAGCGTGACCATCCCGGCGCCGAACGGTACGGTCGTCTACTCACTGACGTTCTGGTCCGATGACTGGGCGGGCAACGTGGAGGCCCAGAAGACCGTGACCTTCACCGTGACCGGCGGAAACGGGACCCTTCGCCTGATCTGGGGAGACAGCGATGTGAGCGGGTCCCCTTGTCCCTCCGACCCGTCGGCGAAGGCGAAGTGGACCGTTCACTCCGGCGGCTTTTCGGGGCCGGTGGTCGACTCCGGCTCGGCCGGCTGTCCCAACTGGAGCGGGGTCGCCGACCGTCCTCTCCCCCTCAGCACTGCCCCCTACTCGGTGCGGATCGAATGGTGGGACAGTTGGGAGGGCTACTACGACCAGACGGATTTCTCGAACGTCCTTGTTTCAACGCCAGGCCAAGTAGTGCGGCTCGTCTATTAACCGCGCCCGCCCGAAGGGCCCCGTTTTGGGGCCCTTTCTTTTCGGGTTGTCTCGGTCCCGCCCCCTCCGTTCGTTCGGCCCAGTTCAGCTGGTCATCGGCTTGCCTGGTGAGAAAAGTCCCTCTTAACGGGGCCCAAAGCCCTGACATCGCACAAAAGACGTCCTGGGCTATACTTCCCGGCCGTTGACCGATGGAGGTCCGGCATGGATTCGCAAGGCCCTCGGCCCATCCTCCGATGCGCTTCGAAGGGGACGAGGGTCCGAAGACCCTTTCGTTGGACCGAAGCGAGACTTAAATCGCGACCAGAAGGCATTTGCTTGCGAGCCAGAGAAGTCGGTTAGACGGCGGCTCGCGAGGGAAAGGAGAACCCATGAAGCTGTACGTCGTCCAAACAGGCGAGGCAGTGCCCAAGGTCACGACCGACGCGGAGCGACCCCTGAGCGACAAGGGCCGGCGGGACATCGAGAGGATGGCGGGGCTGCTCTCCATCACCAGTATGCAGGCGAAGCGGGTGATCCACAGCGACGTTCTTCGCGCAAAGCAGACGCTGGAGATCCTCCGGTGGGCCGCGGCCCCGTCCCGTCCGGCACTCGAAGCCAGATCCGGCCTTGGACCCCAGGACCCGGTGGAGCCTTGGGTGCGCGAGATCGAGACTTGGACGGAGGACACCGTCATCGTCTGTCATTTCCCCTTCGTGAACAGGCTCGTAACACGGCTGCTCACCGGACGGGAGGAGCCCAGGGTCATTGACTTCGTTCCGGGAACTGCGGTGTGTCTCACGCGAGAGGAAACCGGCTGGTGCCTCTGCTGGATGATCCCCCCCGCGGCCGCCGCGGGTCTGGGCCGGTACTGATCGGAAGGACGAGATCATCATGAAACACTTCCTGAGCATCCTCGTGCTGCCCGACAACATCCCGATCACAGCCCTGTTCCTCGCAGCGATTTTCTTCCTCTGGATCGCCTTCAGAAGAGCCTTCCGGAACGACGAGCTGACTCGAAGCGGCCAGAGAGGGCGGATCCTGGAAGAGATGGAGGACTGACTCCTTGCGAGCGGGCGCCAAGCCTCGTGCGCCATCCGGCTTGCCGCCGGTCGGATTCCATTTAGGATGGCTGCAATGCCGGAACGATCCAGGAACGAGTGCTCACAGGTGATCTGGTCAGGAACCCTGCTCTCCCTCCTCGGCCTGGCCCTCTTGGCCGGCTGCGCGGCTAGCAGCGGCTCTCGGGGCGACGAGCGGTCCGCGCAGCTCGTGTGGCCGCTGCCGCCCGAGGTTGCTCGAGTCAAGTTCGTCGGGCAGATCGGCAAGGCCTCGGATGTAGGCAAGAGCGAGAAGACCGCGCTCGACGCGCTCACCCAGAGGCTGCTCGGGATCCGCACGAGGGAGGCCGGGCTGTTGCTGAAACCTTACGGCGTCCACGCGGACGGCCGTGGCAAGGTCTATGTGGCCGATTCGGCCACCGGAAGGGTCCTCCTGTTCGACACCGCGGCACGAGACGTCACCGTGCTCGGGGAGGACGGTCCGGGGAGACTCGGCAAGGCCATGGGGGTCGTGTCCGGAGCCGACGGGAAGGTCTACGTCGCGGACGCCTCGACGCGCCGGGTGGTGGTCTTCGGCGCCAAAGGCGAGTTCGTCACGGCGCTGGGGGGCAAGGAGGTGTTGGCCAAGCCGGTCGGCATCGCCCTGGACGAAGCGAGAGGCCGGATCTACGTGGCGGATTCCTACGGGCACCAGCTCGTCGCCTTCGATCTGCAGGGGAACGTGGTCTTCGTTCTCGGGAAGAAGAACACGCCCGGGAAGATTGCGGCCGGCTCCCACGATAACGCCTGGGACCGGAGCTCTGAGGAGGGCGAGTTCCGTTTTCCCACGGGTGTCGCCACGGATCGCAAGGGCTTCATCTATGTCATCGACACGATGAACTTCAGGGTCCAGATCTTCAGCCCGGAAGGAAAGTTCGTCTCTGCCTTCGGCGAGCTCGGCGACGCTTTCGGTCAATTCGCCCGGCCCAGGGGCATCGCCGTGGATACGGAAGGGCACATATACATAACCGATGCCGTTTTTCACAACGTACAGATTTTCGATCCAGAGGGAAAGCTTCTTCTGTTCTTTGGCAACCTCGGGACGCGAGAAGGCGAATTCTTGTTGCCGGCGGGTATCTCGATAGATTCCTCGAATCGCATCTACGTCGTGGATCAATACAACCACAGGATTCAGATCTTCCAGTTCTTGAAGCAAGAACAAGCGAGAGGGTGAGAGAACCCTGTCATGATCGTGACTTCTAGGTGGGGCTCGAGGTGTGGCATGGAGGAGAGGAGGCAGCCCCGATGAGGAGGGTTGGTCGGTTACGCAAGACGAGGCTCGTGACCGCGGCCTCTTTGCTGTACGGGTTGGTTTCGGCTGAAGACAACGTTCAGATTACCAAACACAATCTCCGGAACGTGCGTCAGATCGACGGCGTGTACACCGCGATTGCGGACTTCGGAGAGATCTGCGTCTATTGTCATACTCCGCACAGCGCGAACGAGGCGGGCGGCGTCGCCCCGATTTGGAACAAGAACCTCAACGCGGCCGGCAGCTATACCCTCTACGGCAGTCCGACGCTGGACACCCGCATCGGCCCGCCCACCGGGGTATCCCTGATCTGCCTCTCCTGCCACGACGGGACGATCGGCCTCGACGTCATCGTCAACCAGCCGGGAGTGCGGGGAGACGAAGGGGGATTCGCGCCGAGCGGCACGCTGATGCGCGACACGGGCGATCCGAGCTTCAACCCGCGGCTCGGCCAGGACCTGAGCGACGACCACCCCGTCTCCATGCGCTACGCCGGCCCCGGCGGCGCGAACGTGGACCCTCAATTCCACGGGCTCGCTACGGTGAAAGCGGCGGGACTGAAGTTCTTCGGAGGCGCGAGCCCGGAGGACTCCCAGGTAGTGGAGTGTGCCACCTGCCACAATCCTCACGAGGCCCGCAACGAAAAATTCCTGAGGATCCGAAACGTGAACAGCAATCTGTGCAAGACCTGTCACATCAAGTAACGCATGGAGAGAGATCTGAAGAGATGATCCGAAAGACCGGACCGACAGCTCTGAGCGCTGCGGCTTTCCTCCTGGTGGCGGCCTCCCTCATTTCCTGCTCCCCCCGGCGGGCGCTCAACGTCTTCTTCGACATACCCCCGAAGGCGCCGGCGGAGAAGGAGCCGGTCCCAGGGAGAGACAAACCACCGGCAGCAGAAGGGCAGCAGCCGGCGAAGACCGACCTGGGCGCGAGGGCTGGGAGCGGAGCGCGTCCGGCTCCCGCTGGCACCCCGCGAGAGAAGCTCCCTGCCGAGAAGGAGCTGGTCTGGGCAAAGGTGGAACCGCTCCTCCCCAAGGACCCGTTGGGCGAAGTGGACTGGATGGAAGCGCTGCGGACCGGCGTGATCGACCCCAAGGCCTCGACCGAGCCGGGGACCGAGCCGTTCGTCCTGAAGTTCGACTTCCACTGGAACGGGCCTCTGGGAACCCTCGGTGCGTACTTCCCTCACTCCGCGCACACGCAATGGCTCACCTGCGAGAGCTGCCACCCGAAGATCTTTCCCCAACCGGGAACGCCGCTCTCGATGGCCAAGGTCCTGTCCGGCGACTACTGCGGAAAATGCCACTTGAAGGTGGCGTTCCCCATTGCGAAAGGATGCATCCGCTGTCACGCAAACAAGTCCTGATCGTCGCGGGTCTTTCCCTCTTCGGGTCTCTGCTGGGAGCGAATCCGAGTGGGGGAGTCTACGGAGACATCGTCTTCGAGCGGTCGGTCGCGAAGGAAAAGGAGGTCGCAGAGGGGCCGCTGGAGCAGCGGGTGCCCCCCGCTCTCTTTCCTCACTGGGTACATCGGATCCGCTACCGGTGCATGGCCTGTCATCCGACCCTCTTCGAGATGGAGAAGGGCGCCAATGCCGTGACCATGGCCGAGATGAAGAAGGGCCTCTTCTGCGGGAAGTGTCACAACGGCACCCTCGCCTTCAGCCCCGAGCTTCAGACCTGCTACCGCTGCCACGTGGTGCCGAAGGAGCCTGCCGAACCGGAGCAGCCTCTCGACCCCGAGGCCGCGGCGCAGGCGGGGAAAGTCGTCTACGACAAGTGGTGCGCCACCTGCCACGGTCCTGACGGCAAGGGCGATGGGCCGGCGGCACCCTTTCTCGTTCCCCGCCCGAGGAACTTCTCCAACGGGCTGTTCAAGATCCGGACGACCCAGAGCGGGGAGCTCCCGCTGGACGAGGACGTCTTCAACGTCATCATGAGAGGGATGCCCGGGAGCTCCATGCCGGGGTGGCGAGACCTGCTCACCCCGGCGGAGGTGAAAGAGACCGTCGTCCATCTCAAGACGTTCATCGACGAAGACGTGCTCGAAGCCTGGCCCCCCGAAACCGTGGAGATCGGCGACCCGGTGCCTCTCACGCCGGAGCGTCTGGCGAAGGGGAAGGAGCTCTACACGAAGATGAAGTGCTGGGAGTGCCACGGTGAAGAGGGCAGGGGCGACGGCCCGAGCGCTCCCAAACTGAAGGACGACTGGGGGTTCCCGATCGCTCCGGCGAACCTGACCGAGGGGTGGACCTTCCGCGGCGGAAGCACGGCCAAGGACATCTATCGCACATTCACCACGGGCATGAACGGCACGCCCATGCCGTCGTACCTCGACGTCATCAACGACGAGGACCGCTGGAGTCTGGCCTACTTCGTCAAGACCCTTTCACCGGAGAGGAAACCGAAGCCGAAGACGTTCTTCGAATTGAAGGCGGCCCAGCCATAGCTCCATGGAAGCGACCAGGGCCCTTCAGAGCTTTGCCTCTTCACCCATCAGGAAGCCGCTGGTTCTCCTCCTCGGGGTCGTCGCGGGGGGACTGCCCGCCGCGGCCCAGGAGATCGTCCACGTGAATCCCGTCCGAGCGGAGCTCTCGCTCGAGTTCGACGGCCTCCGGAGCCGGTCCGAGGTCGGTCCTTCCGAGAGCGAGTACCTCTTCACGGAGAGGCTCCGGATGGCCAGCGGGGGCTACGTTCTGCACCCGGGCGTCCTGAGCTTCTCGGCTGAGCTGGCGCCGGCCCTGTCGCAGCAGATCACGAGAAGCGAAGCGTTCGACGAGAACGCCAACAACCGGTTCCTGGACTACTTCGTCAACCTGAGCGCTCTGGCGGGCAGACCGCTCAGCTTCGACGCGACGAGCGCGCGGAGCACCGGTACGACGACGGCCGGCTTCGGGAGCCGGGCGGAGTTCCGGACGGATACTCACAGGCTGTCGACGACGTTCTCCAACCCCTACTTCCCCCTCGGACTGTCCTATTCCAAGCGCCTCCGGGAACAGAGGGAAGAAGGAGGGCTGAGGCCCCGCCTCTTCGAAGTGGATGAAGAGGAGGACAACCTCTCCTTTTGGGGGAGAAGCAGCAAGATGAGCGTCTCCCTCGAGCGGACGTGGTTCGAGGAGAAGACCCTGGAGAGGAGCCAAAGGTCTGACACCGCGAGGCTCTCGCACCGCCTCCTCCGGTGGGGGAAGGGAAGCAGCCTCGACTACGACCTCGATTACCTGGACCGGGAGGGATTCCTCCCCTTTCGGAGGTGGGCGACGAACGAGAGACTTCATCTGCAGCACACGCAGAATCTCTTCACGACGTACTCCCACAACTATACGGTCGTGAGTCGCGAAAGGGAGACGAGGAGTCACGCCGGCGACGTGTCTTTGAACCACGTCTTGTACGGGAACCTGACGACACGCGTCTTCGTCACCGGGTCTTCCACCGATTCAGAAGATGAACGGTCGAAGGGCCTCGGCGGAGGTCTGAGCTTTGCCTACAACAAGAATCTGCCCCGAAAGGCGAAGTTGCGGCTCGGCAGCACGGGGTCGTACCGGGTCGACGACGTCGAGACGGAGAACGGGCTCTCCGAGGTCGTAGGCGAAGTGCACGTTGTCGATATAGCCGGCGTCTTCTTCCTGAATCGGCGCTTCGTCTCTCCGGGTACGATCGTCGTCAGCAACGCCAACGGGACGGTCGTGTTCACGGAGGGGCTCGATTACCGGGTCGTTTCGGTCGACGGCTTGACCGAGATCCAGATCCTCGCCGGGGGCAGGATCGCGGTCGGAGACAGCCTGCTCGTGGATTATCTCTTCGACGCGCTCCCTTCCCGTGAGTTCTCCACGACCACCTTCACCTACGACACCGCGATCGACTACGGCTGGATCTCCGCCTATCACCGTGGAACCTTCCTGCGCCAGAAGCTCCTCTCCGGACCGAGCGGAACGCCGTTGTCCGAGACGGACGACTTCACCACCGGGGTCCTGTTCACGTTCTCCAACTCGCGGAGCCGCGCGACTCTCGGGGCAGAGAACCGGCACAGCGAGCACGAGGAATTCGAGTCCGATACGTTCAGCTTCCGGGAGGGACTCCAGCACGCGCTCTCGCCGGCGCTCTCGGTGACTCTCAACGCAACTCAGACGCTTCTTGAGAGCAGCGGGGGCGACTTCATCACCTTTAACGAGCGCTTGCTCCTCGAGTGGCGCCCGAGGACGAATCTCCTCTTCGACCTTCACGGGGAACGGTGGGATAGGAGGGAGGAGGGAGGTCTCACGGAGCGGTTCTGGGAGGCGCGGCCGGGAGTCCGGTGGTTCGTGGGCCGGGTCGAGCTCACCTCTCGGTACAGCCATCGCGAATGGGGTGGGCGCCTCTCGGGTGACCGCACCGAGGACCGTCTCACGGTCCTGCTCAAGAGAAGGTTCTAGTGTCCCGTTCGGCCCTCCTTTCGCAGGTTTTGCTGCTGGCTTTGTGCGCGTCGTGCGCGTCCTTTCCGT